>JAISSY010000158.1 GCA_031272995.1 Azoarcus sp. | reverse complement strand
TTGCTCAGCAGAATGCGCATGTCGGGTCAATAAAAAGTCAAGGGGCTGCGTTTCCGCAACCCCCGTGTTTTATTGGTGCTGCTGGACGGACTCGAACTGTCGACCTACTGATTACGAATCAGTTGCTCTACCAACTGAGCTACAGCAGCGAAGGGGGCGAACTATACCGCGTTCGCGGGTTTGCAGGCAACGCGAAAGGTCGCGCACTAGCCCGTCCACCGCCCGCCGGAGGCTCTTTCGATGCCGGCGAGGTCTTGCCATGAGGCGATGTCGGCGAAGCCGGCGTCGGCGAGCAGGGCGCGCACGGCGGCGGACTGGTCGTAGCCGTGCTCCATGAACAGCCAGCCGCCGGGTTGGAGGTGACGACCGGCGCCGGCGACGATGGCGGTGAGTTCGGAGAGGCCGGAGGCGCCGGCTGCCAAGGCGCGGCGCGGCTCGTAACGCAGGTCGCCGAGAGCGAGGTGCGGGTCGTCCTCGGCGACGTAGGGTGGGTTGGCGACGATGAGCTGGAAGGTTTCGCGCCCCAAGCCGGTGAACCAGTCGCTGCACAGGAAGGAGACGTTGGCGGCGTGGCGCATGGCGTTGGTCATCGCTACTTTCAGCGCCTCGCGCGACCAGTCGAGGGCGACGATGCGCGGATGGTCGAGTTCGAGCGCCAGCGTAATCGCCAGCACGCCGGAGCCGGTGCCGAGGTCGAGCGCCTTGAGGTGCGGGACGTGAGAGAAGTGGGCCAAGGCGAGTTCGACCAGCAGTTCGGTTTCCGGGCGCGGAATCAGCACTCTGGAATTGACCAGAAAATTGCGCCCGTAGAATTCGCGCTCGCCGAGCAGATAGGCCACCGGCTCGCCTTCGGCGCGACGGGCGACGAGGGCGCGGAAGGCGTCCCATTGCGGCGGCGGCAGGGCTTCTTCCGGCCACGCCGCCAGATGCGCGGCGCTCTGGCGGCAGACGTGACGCAGCAGCAGGCGCGCTTCGGCGGGCGGCACGATTTTGCGCGCCCACGCCAAGGCTTCGCCGAGATTGGTGATGGACGGTTCGTTCATGCTTCTTCGGCCAGCGCCGCCAGTTGTCCGGCTTGGTGTTCGAAGGCGAGCGCGGCGAGGATTTCGTCGAGGTCGCCGTCCATTACCGCGTCGAGCCGGTAGAGCGTCAGGTTGATGCGGTGGTCGGTCACGCGCCCCTGCGGAAAGTTGTAGGTGCGGATGCGCTCGGAGCGGTCGCCGCTGCCGATGAGTCCGCGCCTCGTCGCCGCTTCGGCGGCCTGACGCTCGCGCACGCGGGCGTCGTACAGACGGGCGGCGAGCACCGCCAGCGCGCGCGCCTTGTTGCTGTGCTGGCTGCGCTCGGCCTGACATTCGACGACGAGTCCGCTCGGCAGGTGGGTGATGCGCACGGCGGAATCGGTTTTGTTGATGTGCTGACCGCCCGCCCCGGAAGCGCGGAAAGTGTCGATGCGCAGGTCGGCGGGGTCGATTTCCTGCGCCTCCAGTTCGTCGGCTTCCGGCATCACCGCCACGGTGCAGGCGGAGGTGTGGATGCGGCCCTGCGTTTCCGTCACCGGCACGCGCTGGACGCGATGGCCGCCGGATTCGAACTTGAGCCGCGACCACGCCCCGTCGCCGACCAGGCGCGCGATGACTTCGCGGTAGCCGCCGAGGTCGGATTCGTTGGCGGAGACGATTTCCACTTTCCAGCGTTGCCGTTCGGCGTAGCGCGTGTACATGCGCAGCAAATCGGCGGCGAACAGCGCCGCTTCCTCGCCGCCGGTGCCGGCGCGGATTTCGAGGAACAGATTGCGCCCGTCGTTGGGGTCGCGCGGCAAAAGCGCGCGTTGCAGGGCGTCTTCCAGTTCGGCGAGGCGCGCTTCGCCGCTGGCGAGTTCGGCTTCGCCCAGTTCGCGCATCTCGGCGTCGTCGAGCATTTCGCGCGCGGTGGCGCAATCGGCTTCCGCCTGTCGCCATTCGCGGTAGAGCGCCGTCACCGGCTCGATTTCGGCGCGTTCGCGGGATAAATCGCGGAAGCGGTTCACGTCGCGCGCCGTCGTCTCGCCGCCCAATTCGCGGTCGAGTTCTTCGAGGCGGTCGACCAGACGGTCGAGGCGGTCGCGGATGCTCGCCTTCATTCTTCGTCGCGCAGGTCGAACAGCCGCCGCACCAGTTGCGCGGCGGCGTCGTGTTCGCCGCCCTCGGCCTGATTGAGATAGTGCGTCGGCGCGTGCATCAGCTTGTTGGTCAGCCCGTGCGCCAGCGCCTCCAGCACCTTGTCGGGCGCATCTCCGCGCGCCAGTTGCTTGAGGGCGCGCTCCAACTCGGCCTCGCGCACCGTCTCGGCGTGCTGGCGCAGGGCGCGGATGGCCGGCACCGCCTCGCGCGTGCGCATCCAGTGCAGAAAGCCGTCGACGCGGCCTTCGATGATGCCTTCGGCCTCCACCACCGCCTGCTGGCGCGATTCCAGCCCGGCTTCGACCACTTGCGCGAGGTCGTCGACCGAATAGAGGAACACGTCGTCGAGCGCGGCGACTTCGGCCTCGATGTCGCGCGGCACCGCGAGGTCGACCATCACCATCGGGCGATGCCGACGCGCCTTCACCGCGCGCTCCACCATGCCCAAACCGACGATGGGCAGCGGCGACGCGGTACAGGAAACCACGATGTCGAAGCGCGGCAGCGCCTCGGCCAGCGCCTCCATGGTCAACGTCTTGCCGCCGCAGCGTTCGGCCAGCGCCAGCGCGCGCGCCTCGGTGCGGTTGGCGATGGCGATGGATTTCGGCCCCGCCCCGGCGAAATGCGCCACGCACAGTTCAATCATCTCGCCCGCGCCGATGAACAGCACGTTCTGCTCGTCGATGCGCTCGAAAATGCGTTCGGCCAGATGCACGGCGGCGGCGGCCATCGACACGATGTTGGCGCCGATGGCGGTGGTCGAGCGCACCTCCTTCGCTACCGCGAAGCTGCTCTGAAAGAGTTTGTGCAACAGGGTGCCGAGCGTGCCCGCCTGCTCGGCGTGGCGCACCGCCTCCTTCACCTGTCCGAGAATCTGCGGCTCGCCGAGCACCATCGAATCCAGCCCGCTCGCCACGCGGAACACATGGCGCACAGCCTCGCGCTCCGGGTGCGAATACAGATAGGGCGCGACCTCGCCAAGCGGCAGGCGATGGAACTGCGCCAGCCAATCGGCGGCGTGCTGCGGCGCTTCGGAGGCGAAATAAAGCTCGGTGCGGTTGCAGGTCGACAGAATCGCCGCCTCGCGCACCGTCCGCCCGCTGGTCAAATCGCGCAGCGCCCCCGCGAGGCTCGCCGGCTCGAACGCCACCCGCTCGCGGATGGCGAGCGGCGCGGTGTGATGATTGAGGCCGAGGGCGTAGAGCTGCATAGAAAGAAAGAGCGCGCGTCGAAACTAAAACCGGGCTGCCGGAATGGCTCGCCCGGTGGAGGGTGTGGGGGAAATTTTAGCATGGCGACTAATGAGGCGTTCGCCGCCGCCGTCGGACGGTTCCGTTCAGGCAGGAATCGCCAGCAACGCCCCGTAGCACCCCACTCCCGCCACGATGCACCACAAGAGCGAACGGGTTTTGAGGGCGACGAGCGCCACCGGCGCGGCGGCGAGCCAAGGGATGAAGGCGCGCCAGTCGGTGGCCTGAAGGAGCCGCATGTCGAACAAATCGTTCGCCACCAGCGCCGCGAAGGCCGCCGGGGGAATGGCGTTGAGCGCCCGCGACAGCCGTGGCGGCAGGGCGCGACCCTTGAGCAGGAAGAGCGGCGCGACCCGGCTGACGAACATGGTCACCGCGCACAGCCCCGCCACCCACGCGAATTGCGCCCAACTCACGACGCTTCCCCTTTCGGCGTCAACATGGCGGCGACGACGCCGACCAGCGCCCCCACCAGAATCGCCGGGCCGGCGAATCCGGCCAATTTGCACAGACAGACCCCCACGGCGGCGGCGAGCGCGCCGTTGCGTGCGGAGCGGTCGAAACGCTGGATGCACAAGAGGCAAATGAAGATGCTCGTCATCGCAAAGGACGCCAGCACCGTCGGCACCGGCAACACCGCCCCCAACGCCGCGCCGACGACGTTGGCCACAATCCACGCGCTTTGCGAGAACAGATTCACCAGCGTCGCCTCGCGCACGCTCCACGCCTCGCCAGACGCGAAGCGGGCGAGATTGACGCCGAAACTCTCGTCGGTAATCGTCGCCGCGAACAGCGTCGTCAGCCGCTTGCCCACCCCGCCGCAAAACCGCGCCATCGCGGCGGCGTAAAGCATCTGCCGTCCATTGACGAGCGAGACGCTCAACACGATGGAAGCGATGGGCGCGCCCGCCAGCCACATGTTGGCAATCAGATATTGCCCCGCGCCGGAATAGAACAACGCGCTCATCAACGCCATCTGCGCCGCGCTCATCCCCGCGTGCGCGCCGAGAATGCCGCAGGGCACGCCGAGCACGAAGTAGCCGGCCATCACTGGCAGGGCGGTATAGAAAGCGCGTTTGCTCATGGTGCAGTGTCCGACGAAATATCCAATTACCCGCTACCTCGTGGTGAGCGGCGAAGGCATGACCGGTCACAATCTGTGACCGGTTCGCCTCACTCCTTCCTCCGCTTCTCCCTCTCCTTCCTCCACCCCTCCCAAAACGAAAACGTGTAATACACGTCCAGCGCGTTGTCGGTGCCGCCGCGGGCGACGAAGGAGAGGCGGCGGCTCAAGCGATAGGTGAGTTTGACGAGCGATTCGGCGCCGCCGAGGCTTTGCTCGAAGGATAGCGACAAATCGTTGGTCAGACGTTTGCCGACCGCGACCACGTCGTTGGCGGTGGCGGGGCCGGCGCTGATGGTGGAGCCGCCGCCCACGACCTTGCTGGTGGCGCTGCGGCGGCTGCTGTTGAGGTCGCCCTGACCGACGGTGATGCTGTCGAAGCCGAGTCCGCGCGCGAGTTCTTCGGTCATGCCACCGCCAGTGCCGCCAAACAGGGCTTGCGCGGCAGGCATCAACAGGCCGAGGTCGGCGCCGGCGGCGTCGGGAGCGCGACCCAGAATCAGCCACGAGAGCTTTTCGGGGTCGGGCACCGTCGGCTCCGAGACCAGTTTGACTTGCGGATGGGATACGTCGCCGGTAATCGCCACCCCGGCGTCGACTTCCATGCCGCGCCGCCACGCCACGATGTTGAGCGCCGGATTGGCGGCGTCGCCCGCGAAGGTGAGCGTGCCGCGCTCGATGGCGAGGCGTTGCCCGTAGCCGCGCCATGCGCCGTCGACGGTGCGGATGACGCCAAGCGCGCGCGCCGCTTCGTCGGGGCGCACTTCGACTTCCAGATTGCCGGCCAAGCGCGAATCGACGCCGAACGCGTCGAGATAGAGCGCGTCGCCGAGTCCGAGCGCGATTTTGCCGCCGATGGACAGCCCGCCCGCGTCGTCGGCGACGGCATCCGCTGCGGCGACCTCCGTCGTGTCCGCGCCGCGCCGGTGCACCACCACGTCGTCGCCCAGGGTCGGTGGCGGGGTGTCGTCGATTTTGATGAAGCCGGCGTCGGCCTTGAGTTTGGCGTCGAACGTGAGCGCCTTGCCCTGCAACGCCGCCTTGCCGTCGCCGGAGACGATGAGCCAGCGGTCGGCGCGCTGCAACAGCGGCAGGCGTTCGGCGGTGAAAGCGAACTGGCCGCGTTGCGTCTCGCCCGCCTCCAGCGCGCCGAGGGCGACGTCGCCGCTCACGTCCAGCCGCCCCGGTTCGGCGGTGAGTTCCGCATACGGCACGCGATTGTCGGCGGGCTTGACGCGATTGGGCGATGCGAACGTCAAGCGGGTCAGATGCAGATTCTGCCGCCCGTCGCGGTGGGTGAAGCCGGCGTCGAGTTCGCCGCCGGAGAGCATCAACCCCTGGTCGACGAAGGCGACGGCGAGTTCGCGCCCGCTGACGCTGCCACGCAAATCCGGCGCGGCGGGAGTGCCGGCGATGTCGAAATCCGCCGTCAGCGACCCGCCGATGTCGGCGTTTTCGCGCAGCAGCCGCCCCAGCCACGCCAATGAGGGCATGTCGAGGTGAGCGCCGCCGGACATCGGCGCGTGCGGCGCAAGTCGCCATTGCCCGTCGACGCGTTCGACTTCGGCTTCGAGCGCCAGCCCGATTTCGCCCGATTCGCGCCCACGCATCGCCAGCGCCAGCGTGGCGCGCCGTCCGTGCGCGGAGAGGTGCGCTTCGAGCAAATCCAGCCCCAACCGGGTGGCGATTTCGCCGCGCACGGTAAGGTCGCCCGCCTCGCGCTGCACGAAGGCGCTGCCCTCCACGGTGTCGCCGAGCCGCAAATCCCAGCGCCCGCCGAGCACGAGCGGGTCGCGCCGCGTGGCGGACAGCCCCGGCGCGGAGGCGCGCGCCAGCCCCGGCAGCGCCGTCATCGCCAAGCCGCTCGCCTGCCCGCGCAGCACGGCGGCGGCACGCGTCCAGCGCGTTTCCGTCAGTTCGAGGCGACCCTTGTCGCCGACCGCCAGCGTCGCCGCGCCGAGAGCGAATTCGCCCGCGCCCGCCTCCAGCGCGGCGGCGTCGAGCAGCCGCAACGACCAGCGCCCGCTCGTCGTCGCCGTCAGCACGCGCCCGCGCCAGCGTCCGCCGTCGTAGCCGCCTTCGGCGCTCGCCAGCAACCCGACGGCCTCGCCGCCGTATTTGCCGTCGGCGGCAATGTCGAGCCGATGGCGGTCGCGCTGCCCGTCGGCGACGAGATGCAGGGAGGCGATGCGGGCGTCGCCCGCGACCACGCCCGCCGCCTTGAGGTCGAGCGCCAGCGCCCCCGAAGCCCCCACCGCGAGGCGCGCTTCGCCACCGAGGGAAGCCACCGCGACGTTGCCGGGCAGGCGCAGCCGCGCGGCGTCGATGTTCGCCGTGCCCGCCGGGGTGTCCCAACCGCCGCTCGCTTCGCCGCTGGCGCGCAGCCGTCCGTCCAGCCCGAAGCCGGCGGCGGCCAGACGCGGCGCGTCGATGTCGAAAGCGAGGCGGTCGGCGGCCTCGCCCCACGCGCCCGCGAGTTTGACGCGGTTGCCGGCGAAATCGAGGTTCAAATCGGCGTCGCGCACCTGAGCGCCGCCGTCCCATTTGAAATGGCCGCTGCCCGCGAGCGCGCGCCCGGCAAGGCGGCTCGCTTCGCCCAGCGCGTAACGCACCGTCGCCGTCGGGCGCGGCGCGAGCGCGCCGCTGGCGGTGAGTTGCAAGTCGATGCTCGCCTCCGGCGCGGCGGCGTGTAGCGCCTTGGGGGCGAGAGCGTGGAGGGCGGCGTCGAGTTCGTAGACGATGGCCTTTTCCTTGCCGCGCCGCAGGGCGAGCGTGCCGGTGAGCGTGCCTTTGCCGGTGTCGAGGGCGATGTCGGTGAAGCGCGCTTCGTCCGTCGTCGCCGTCAGGCGGGCGGTGAGGGTTTTCAGCGGCAAGCCGCCGACGTCGAGGGTTTGCGGGCGGGCGTTGGCGAGCGAGAGCGACCCGCGCAGCGCGAGTTTGCCGCCCTCGTCGGCGGCGGAAAGGCGCGCGTGCAGGCGCAGCGCGGCGTGCGGCCAGTGGGCGGCGAAAGTGGCGGGGTCGACTTCGTCGACATCCACTTCCACGGTTTTGAGCGCCAGCGCCGCGAACGGCGTCGCCGTCACCGTCGCCTTGCCGCGCACGCCTTGCCCCTGCGCGTCGAGGCGCAACAGCGGCTCGGCCAGCGTGCCGCTCGCCACGCCCGCCACGGCGTATTTGTCTTTCGCGGTCAGCGCCGCATCGAGCGTCAGCGCGAAAGGCCGCGCCGCGCCAAGTTCGCCGCGCGCCTCGGCGCGCCCTTGCGGCAAATCCGCCG
>JAISSY010000103.1 GCA_031272995.1 Azoarcus sp. | reverse complement strand
GATGCTGGCGTTGGTGACGCTCGGCATCAAGACATGGGTCGAATATCGCGCGGCCCGCACCATCGAGGAAAGTTCGCCATCATGAGCATCGAGGTTCGCAACATCACCAAGCGTTTCGGCTCTTTTACCGCGCTCGACGACGTGTCGCTCGACTTTCCCACCGGCGAACTGGTGGCGCTGCTCGGCCCGTCGGGCTGCGGCAAGACGACGCTGTTGCGCATCATCGCCGGTCTGGAGCGCGCCGACGGCGGGCAGGTGCTGCTCGAAGGCGTCGACGCAGGACCCAAGCACGTGCAGGAGCGACAGGTCGGTTTCGTTTTCCAGCATTACGCGCTTTTTCGCCACATGACGGTGTTCGACAACGTGGCCTTCGGCATTCGCATGAAGCCGCGCGCGCAGCGTCCGTCGGCGAAGGACATCCGCGACAAGGTGCATCGCCTGCTCGAACTGGTGCAACTCGACTGGCTCGCCGACCGCTTTCCGTCGCAACTCTCCGGCGGTCAGCGCCAGCGCATCGCGCTCGCCCGCGCGCTGGCGGTGGAGCCGCGCGTGCTGCTGCTCGACGAGCCGTTCGGCGCGCTCGACGCCAAGGTGAGAAAGGAATTGCGCCGCTGGCTGCGCCATCTGCACGACGAACTGCACATCACCTCGATTTTCGTCACTCACGATCAGGAGGAGGCGCTGGAGGTCGCGGACCGCGTGGTGTTGATGAACGAGGGCAAGGTGGAGCAAATCGGCGCGCCGGAGGAAGTTTACTGTCATCCGGCGACGCCTTTCGTCTACGGCTTTCTCGGCGCGGTCAATCTCTTTCACGGTCGCGCCGACCGCGACGGCGTGCGCGTAGGCGACGAGTTGCTGCGCCGCGACCACGGCGAGAACGCTCCCGCTGAGGGAGCCAAGGTGCTCGCCTTCGCGCGCCCCTATGAAATCGACATTCTGCCCGACGACGGCGCCGGCGGCGGCATGGCCGCCAGAGTGAGCCGCGTGCTCTCTTTTGGCGTCAGCACCCGCATCGAACTCGAAGGCGAGGGCGGTCAGCCTTTTGAAGTCGAACTCACCCGCGAACGCGCCGAAGGTCTGGGGCTGGCGGTCGGCCAATCGGTGCGGCTCGCGCCCTCGAATCTGCGCGTGTTCGAGTATGAGGAAGGGGCGGGGATTTGATTTTTCGGAAATAAGATTTAGTTATATCAATCGGAGTTTTTATTTTTATGAACACTTTGACTGCCCTTTACACTCTCCTGCATCCCATAGAAGGCCGAGCAGGCGATGAACTTTCAGCAATTGCGCATCATTCGGGAAACGGCGCGGCGGGGTTTCAATCTGACAGCCGTCGGTAACGCGCTGTTTACCTCGCAGTCGGGCGTCTCCAAACACATCAAGGATTTGGAGGACGAAATCGGCGTCGAACTGTTCGTGCGGCGCGGCAAGCGGCTGTTGGGGCTGACCGAACCGGGGCGGGAAGTGCTGACCATGGTCGAGCGCATGTTGATCGACGCAGCCAACATCAAACGGCTGGCGGAGCAATACGCCAGCACCGACGCCGGACAACTCACGGTGGTCACCACCCACACGCAGGCGCGCTATTCGTTGCCGCCGGTGGTGACGGCGTTCAAGCGTCAGTATCCCAAGGTGCATCTCAAGCTGCATCAGGGCAGTCCGGCGGAGGCGGTGCAACTGCTGCTCGACGGCGAGGCCGACATCGGCGTCGCTACCGAGGCGGTGGCGTCGGTGCCGGAACTGGTGACTTTTCCGTATTTCAGTTGGCGACACGCGGTCATCGTTCCCGCCGGGCATCCGCTGGCGACGGTGAAGCCGCTGACGCTGGCCGACGTGGCGGAGTATCCGATCATCACTTACCACGAGGGCTTCACTGGCCGCGCCCGCGTGGACGAAGCCTTCGCCGCCGAAGGGTTGTCGCCGGAAGTGGTGATGTCGGCGCTCGACGCCGACGTCATCAAGGCTTACGTCGGGCTTGGACTGGGCATCGGCATTCTGGCGGCGATGGCTTTCGACGCCGGGCGCGACAGGGACATCGTGCTGCTGGAGGAAAGCGCCCATCTGTTCCGCGAGAACACCACCCGCATCGCCGTGCGACGCGGGCAATATCTGCGCGGCTTCGCCTACCGCTTCATCGAACTGTGTTCGCCGGAATTGACCGAGGAACACGTCGCTGCCAGCCTGACGGCGGATTTGGGGGCGGGGATATAAAGACGCCGGATTCACGCTTCCGCAGCCATGACGAAGCGATGGCGCCGATGGTATTCCCATACTCGAAATGGTGACTTTTCGTCGTTGACGCCACTGCGGCGGACTTCCTAAACTTTGATCTTTCCCCATGTAAAGAGATCAAAAATGAGCGAATCCCGCGTGCACAACGCCGCCCTGCGCGGCAAGATCATGTCGGCGGACGAGGCCGCTGCCCTCATCCGTCCCGGCGACAACATCGGCGTGAGCGGTTTCACCGGCTCCGGCCATCCCAAGGAAGTGCCGGGCGCACTGGCGCGACGCATCGCGGCGGCGCACGAGCGCGGCGAAGACTTCAAGGTCGGCATCTGGACGGGCGCGTCGACCGCGCCGGAAATGGACGGCGCGCTGTTCAAGGTCAACGGCGTCTCCTTCCGCACGCCCTACCAATCCGACCCGGACTGTCGCAACCGCATCAACGGGGGCGATGCTTGGTATATCGACGAGCATCTCTCGGAAGTGGCGCAGAACGCGGCGTGGGGGCATTACGGCAAGCTCGACGTGGCGCTGATCGAAATCGTCGCCATTCTGGAGGACGGACGGCTGGTGCCCTCGACTTCGGTGGGCAACAACCCGACCTGGCTCGAACTGGCCGAGCGCGTCATCCTCGAAGTGAATACCGGCCTGAACGCCCAACTCGAAGGGATGCACGATATATATAACGTCGGCCTGCCGCCGCATCGCAAGCCGATTCCCATCGTCAAGGCCGACGACCGCATCGGCGAGCCGTACCTGCGCGTCGACCCGAAGAAAGTGGTGGCGGTGGTCGAAACCGACTGTCCCGACCGCGACACCAAGTTCTCCGCGCCGGACGAAAATTCGCGCCTCATCGCCGGCCATATCCTCGACTTCCTGCAATACGAGGTGAAGCAGGGGCGCATCCCCGCCAACCTGTTGCCGCTGCAATCGGGCGTCGGCAACGTCGCCAACGCGGTGATGGCGGGGCTGAACGACGGCCCTTACGAAAACCTCTCCGCCTACACCGAGGTGTTGCAGGACGGTATGTTGGACATGATCCGCTCCGGCAAGCTGACGATGGCCTCGGCGACGGCGATTTCGCTCTCGAAGGCGGCGTTGGTCGATTTCAACGCCAATCTTGGCGAATATCGCAAACGCATCATCCTGCGCCCGCAGGAAGTGAGCAATCACCCGGAAATCGTGCGCCGGCTCGGCATCATCTCGATGAACGGCATGTTGGAGGCGGACATCTACGGCAACGTCAATTCCACCCACGTGCTCGGCTCGAAGATGATGAACGGCCTGGGCGGGTCGGGCGACTTCGCCCGCAACGCCTATCTGTCCATCTTCATGACGCCATCGCTGGCCAAGAACGGCGCGCTCTCCTGCATCGTGCCGATGGTGGCGCACGTCGACCACACCGAACACGACGTGCAGGTGCTGGTGACCGAGCACGGTCTGGCGGATTTGCGCGGCCTTGCGCCGCGTCAGCGCGCCAAACTGGTGATCGAGAAGTGCGCCGACCCCAAATATCGCCCGGCCTTGCGCGACTACCTCGCCCGCGCCGAAAAATCCGCCAACGGCCAGCAAACCCCGCATCTGTTGGGCGAGGCGTTCGACTGGCACCTGCGCGCGTTGCGCGGCGAGCCGATGTGACTTTTACGGCGCCGGCTCCGGCAGCGCCTGCGGCGCGTCGGGGTCGGTGGCGTCGAAGACGACCTGTTTGCAGTCGTCGCCTTGCCACTGGAATTCAACGATGTAGGCGTGACCCGCTTGCGGCGTCAGGGTGGAAACGAGCGGGCCGCATTTGCCCCGTTCGGATAGGGGCTGACCCTTGCCGGTGTTCAACCGGCTCGTCCATGTGCCTTGTCCCTTGATGTTCAACGGGCGTTGCGGTTCGACTTCCGGCGCGAAATAGCTGCGGTCTTTGCCGGGCGTCTGTTGCGCGACCGTCGCCACGATGGCGTCGTCCCCGCCCGGCGCGCAGCCGTGCGGAGCTTCGCAGATGGAGAAATCGACCGGCCCGCCGCCGCCGACGCTGCGCAGCACCAACTTGCTCTTGCCGTGCGGCACGGCGCGCAGTTCGTAATAGCCGTTGCGCTGGCGTTCTTTTTCCGCCAGCGGACTGACGCTCTCGTGCGCCTGCCATTGCGCGCAACCGGCGAGCAGGGAGGCCGAAACGGCGAAGCAAATCGTGACGCGAGCGGAAATGGCGTTCATTCTGGGCATGGCGATGGCAAGGTTCATGGATGTCGTTCAGTTCAGATTAGCAGGCGCGGGCGAAAACGCGACCCGCTTCCCGTACCTGCTCCCAATCGGTGTATTCGACCACCGACTTTCCGTCGGTTTCGCCGCCCATCAGCAACATGATGAAGCGGATGCAGGTTTTGTCGAAAAAGTTGTAGAGCGGATATTGCAGCGCTCCGGCGACCACGGCGACGTTGCCGGGCGTCCAGCCGGTTTTTTTCAGGAACTTGCGGGTGTAGAGGTGCGTCGTCGGGCTGCGCTTCTCCGGTTTGCGCGCCGTCAGCGACACGGTGACGAGCAGGGTCGGCACGGTGTCGAGCCACGCCTTGTGCGCCTTGACGAGCCGAAAGGCGGCGCGGGCGAAATGGCCGTAACGCACCGAGATGACCAATCCGAGGCCGCGATGGCGCGTCGGGTCGACGACGGTGGCGTCGGTCAGTTCCGCCACCTCGGCGGCGACGCCGGCGGCGGCGAGTTCTGCCGCCACCGTCTCGGCGATGCGGCGGCTGTGGCCGAAGCGGCTGCTGTACAACAACAGAATGGTTTGGGCTGAATCCGGCACGGGGCGATTCTCCTCAGGGACGCGTCAAAGCGGCACTTCGTAAGGCAGGTCGAGCAATTCGGCGCGGGCGCCGTCGGGGGTGCCGACGTGAATCTCGCCCGCTTCGGCGACGCATTCGGTGCGCAGCACCGCCAGCGCTTCGCAGCCGTTGGAAAGCGGCGCGACGTTGACGATGGCGCCGACCGATTGCAAATCGAAAGCGGGGGTGAAAATCGGCGCCCCGGGCGCGACGCCTGCCGCCGGGGACGAAAAGCCGATGCGGAACATGCGTCGCTTCGTCTTGCCGATGTGTTGGGTGCGGGCGATGACCTCCTGCCCCGGATAGCAGCCCTTGGTGAAACAGACGCCGCCGAGCAAATCGTAATTGACCATCTGGGCGACGAAGGCTTCCTGCGTCGCAGCGGTGATGAGCGGCAGGCCGGAGCGGATGTTGGCGAGTTGCCAGTTCGAGGTGCCGCTCTCGGTAGCGTCGGCGCCGCACAGGGCGTCGAACACGGCGGGCGCTTCGTCGTTGCCGGCGTCGACGACGAACAGCCGCGGGTCGAGCCGGATGACGCGGATGCCTTGCGTGACGGCGATGCGGCGGTCGGCCTCGGGCACCGCGAGGCTGGCGCGTTTGAGGACGCGATTGGCGCCGGGGCCGGCCAGCCCGATGAGAGCACGCTCCGGCGCGGCGGCGGCGGGCTTGACCTTCGTGCGCAGCACGAACATCGACAGTTTCTTCAGCAGCGTCGGCGCCAGATCGGCGGCGAGCGCGAGGTTGTAGCCGTCCTCCCCGCGCCAGAGCAGGAAGTTCGCCAACATGCGGCCCTGCGCGTTGTTGAAGCTCGTCCATTGCGCTTCGTCGGCGCCGAGATGGGCGACGTCGCTGGAGAGCAGGTTGTGCAGAAAAACGCCGGCTTCTTCGCCGGTGGCCTGAATCAGTCCGAGGTGGAGCAGCGGCACCGCGATGCAGCCGCCGGCCAGCGTGTTGGGATTGGCGTAGGGCGAACCGAAATCGACCTGAAAGGCGTTGGCGTCGAACTTGGCGCCGTTGCGTGCAAGGTAATCGTTCCAGGAACTCATCGAAAGGTGGAGGCGGGAAAGGGTGAAGTATTATATGGCCCCTTCGCGCGCACCCCGCTTACAGCTTTTACCGATGAAAAAATTCTTTTTGAGCCTGTTCGTATTGCTTCTCTTGCTCGCGGGCGGGGTGGCGTGGCTAGGGAAATGGTATTCCGTGCAGCCGCTGAAGGTGGCGGGCGGCGCCACCGAATTCACCGTGCCGCGCGGCGCTGGAATGCGGCAGACCGCCGAAACGATGGCGCGCGCCGGAGTGCGGGCGCACCCGATACTGCTGACGATGCTGGCGCGCGCCACCGGCCACACCTTCATGAAGGCGGGCACTTACGAGGTCAAGTCCGGCATCACGCCGTTGCAACTGTTGCTCAAGGTCGAATCCGGCGACGTCAAGAAAAGCGCGGTGTTGTTCGTCGAAGGTTGGACGTTCAAACAGGCGCGCGAAGCGCTGGAAAAACATCCCGATCTGCTCGCCGACACGGTGGGGCTTTCCGACGATGAATTGCTCGCCCGTATCGGCGCCGACGCCAAACACCCCGAAGGGCTGTTCTTTCCCGACACCTACACCTTCGACAAGAACACCAGCGCGCTGGCGGTGCTGACGCGCGCCTATCGCGCCATGCAGACACGGCTGGAATCCGAGTGGGCGAAACGCGACGCCAATCTGCCGCTCAAGAAGCCTTACGACGCGCTGATTCTCGCCTCCATCGTCGAGAAGGAAACCGCGCACCCCGACGACCGCTTGCGCATCGCCAACGTGTTCATCAACCGCCTGCGCGTCGGCATGTTGCTGCAAACCGATCCGACCGTGATCTACGGCATGGGCGACAAATACACCGGCAAACTGCGTTACGCCGATCTGGACGCCGACACACCGTGGAACACCTACGTGCACGCCGGTCTGCCGCCGACGCCGATTGCCTTGCCGGGGTTGAAATCCCTGCAAGCGGTGCTGCACCCCGAAGGCGGCGACATGCTCTATTTCGTCGCGCGCGGCGACGGGCGCAGCGAGTTTTCGCGCACTCTGAACGAGCACAACAAGGCGGTGGCGAAATACCAGCGTGGCGGGCGCGCCGTCCCCAACCGCCGCGCTGCTGCCGCGAAGGACGCCAAGGCGGTCAAACGGGGCAAGGACAAGAAATGACGACGAGCGGCGGCGCGCGCGGGCGCTTCATCACATTCGAGGGCATCGACGGCGCCGGTAAGTCGACCCAGATCGACGCGCTGGTCGAACTGCTGCGCCGTCGCGGCGTCGAAGTCGTGCGCACGCGCGAGCCGGGCGGCACGGCGCTGGGCGAAAAGCTGCGCCAGTTGCTGCTCAACGACGCCATGCACGTCGACACCGAGGCGATGCTGATGTTCGCCGCCCGCCGCGAGCACATCGCGCAGGTGATCGAACCGGCGCTCGCCGCCGGTAAATGGGTGGCGTGCGACCGCTTCACCGACGCCACCTACGCCTATCAGGTCGGCGGTCGCGGGCTGGAGCCTAAACGCTGCGACGCGCTCGAAGCGTGGGTGCATCCCGGTTTGCAGCCCGACCTCACCTTCCTGTTCGATTTGCCGCCGGAGGCCGCCGCCGCGCGCGTCGCCGCCACCGGCGCCGCGCCCGACCGTTTCGAACAGGAACGGCGCGACTTTTTCGAGCGTGTGCGCGCCGCCTATCTCGAGCGGGCGCACCGCGAGCCGGGGCGTTTCCGCATCCTCGACGCGACGCGCGCGCGCGACGAAATCGCCGCCGCCATCGCCGCTACGCTCGCCGAACGAGGCTGGCCGTGACGCTGCCTTGGCTCGAACCGCTATGGGCGCGATTGCTGGCTCTGGGCGAGCGCCTGCCGCACGCGCTGCTCGTCACCGGCGCTCCCGGCCTCGGCAAGCGCGAACTGGCCGAAGCGCTGGCGGCGCGTCTACTGTGCGAGTCCCCCTTGCCCGACGGCCACGCCTGCGAACACTGCACTCCCTGTCAGTGGCGACGCGCCGGCACACACCCCGATTTGCTCCGTTTGGTTCCTGAAAGCGAGCAGGAAACGGAAACCGCCGCCGAGGCCGGAGAAGGCGATGCGGCGGCGGGCGAGGGCGGCGGCAAGGCGAAATCGAACCAAATCCTCATCGATCAGGTGCGCGCCGTGCAGGAAGCGCTCACCGTCACCGCGCATCGCGGCGGGCGGCGCGTCGTCATCGTCGACCCCGCCGAGGCGATGAACCCGTTTACCGCCAACGCGCTGTTGAAATTGCTCGAAGAACCGCCGGAAGGCTGCACCTTCGTGCTCGTCTCCTCATCGCCGCGCAAACTTTTGCCGACCATCCGCAGCCGCTGCCAGCAATGGTCGCTGCCGCGTCCCGACGAGGAAACCTTGCGGCGCTGGCGCGCGCAGGCGGGCGAAGCGGCGCGGGTGCCTGACGGTTTGCTCGCCCTTTGCGGCGGTCTGCCGCTGGCGGCGCGGCGGTTGGCGGAGCAGGGCGGGGAAGCGATTTTCGAGCGTTTCGTGCGCGACCTCACCGCGCCGGGGTTCGACCCGCTGCGGCTCGCCGGACAGTGGGAGGCGTGGCTGAAGAAGGACAAAGCCGCGCTCGCCGCCGGGTTCGACATGCCGACGCTGGTGCAATGGCTGCAACGTTGGGTTTGCGACCTCGCCGCCCTGCGGCTAGGCGGACGTGTGAGATTTTTCCCCGCGCAGACGGAACGTTTGGCGTTACTTTCCTCTCGCATGAGCGAGGCCGCCGCCAGCGGCTGTTACAATGAATTCACCGCTTTTCGCCGCGCGGCGTCCCACCCGCTCAACCCGCGCCTGTTTCTCGAAGACATGCTAATGCGTTACGGTCGCATCGTCGAAGGAGCCAGAAATTGAACCAGCCGCCCGCTTCCCGCCCGGTTCGTCCGAGCGTGCTGTCGCTGAACATCAATTCCAAATCGGCGCTCTACGCCGCCTATATGCCGTGGATCGCCAACGGCGGCCTGTTTCTGCCCACCTCCAAGCATTACGCGCTCGGCGACGACGTTTTCCTGATGATGCAGTTGATGGACGACCCCGCCAAATACCCGGTGGCCGGCAAGGTGGTGTGGATTACCCCGGCGGGGGCGCAGCGCAACAAGGCGCAAGGCGTCGGCGTGCAGTTCCCCGCCGACGAAACCGGCAAGGCGGCGCGGATCAAAATCGAGCAAATCTTGGGCGGCCATCTCGGTTCCAACCGGCCGACGCACACGCTCTGATGCGCCGCCGATGCTGATCGACTCTCACTGTCACGTCGATTTCCCCGAACTGGCCGAACGCGAGGACGAGGTGCTCGCCGCCATGTCCGCCAATGGCGTCGGTCGGGCGATTTGCGTCGGCGTCAGTCTGGAAGATTTCCCCCGCCTCATCGCCATGGTCGACTGTCACCGCGATGTTTATTGGGCTTCGGTCGGCGTCCATCCCGCCCACACCGATTGCGCCGAGCCGGACGAAGCGCGCCTGATTGAGCTTGCCGCCACCCCGGGCGTGGTCGCCATCGGCGAAACCGGGCTGGATTATCACTGGCACAAGGACGCTCCGGAGTGGCAGCGCGAGCGCTTCCGCACCCACATCCGCGCCGCCAAAGCCTGCGGCAAGCCGCTCATCGTGCACTCGCGCGCCGCCGCCGCCGACACCCTGCGCATCCTGCGCGAAGAAGACGCCGCCGCTTGCGGCGGCGTCATGCACTGCTTCTCCGAGTCGCGCGAAGTCGCCGAACAGGCGCTGGCGCTCGGCTTCTACATTTCGTTTTCCGGCGTCGTCACCTTCAAGAACGCCCGCGAACTGAAGGAAGTCGCCGCATGGGCGCCGCTCGACCGCATTCTGGTCGAAACCGATTCCCCCTATCTCGCCCCGACGCCGCATCGCGGCCAGACCAACCAGCCCGCGTGGGTGAAGCACGTCGCCGAGGAAATCGCCTTCCTGCGCGGCGTGCCGTTCGCCGTCGTCGAACAGGCGACGACCGAGAACTTTTTCCGTTTGTTCACGGAGGCAGGTCATGACTAGTCTTGCGCGCCGTTTCTTCTCCGTCGCCGCAGCCGCCGTTCTGACCGTAGCGGCCGCCTGCGCTTCTTCGCCGCCGCCCGACACCCGCGCCGACGACGCGCTCGCCGCCGCCGGCCACGGCAAAACCGGTGCGCTGGTCAAGCTGCTCGAAAGCGGCGTTTCGCCCGACGTCGTCGACGGCAACGGCAATACGCCGCTCATCCTCGCCGTGCGCGAGGGACATGCCGACACCGTGGAGGCCCTGCTGCGCTTCCGGCCGCAGTTGGATCGTCGCAACCGCAATGGCGACAACGCCCTGATGCTGGCTTCCCTGCGCGGCGACACGACGACGGTCGACCGCCTGCTCGCGGCGGGAGCCAAGGTCAACGGCAATTCGGGCGCCCATGCGTGGACGGCGCTGCACTATGCCGCGCTCGAAGGCAAACTTCCGGTCGTCGAACGCCTGTTGGCCGCCGGCGCCGACGTCGACGCCTTGTCGCCGAATCGGTCCGACGCCCTGATGCTCGCCGCCCGCAACGGCAAAATCGACGTCGTGCGTCGCCTGCTGCAGACCCCGGTCGCGCTCGACCGCCGCAACGATCAGGGCGTAGACGCCGAAACCTGGGCGCGTTCCAAGGGCAACACCGATGCCGCCGACCTCATTCGGAAGGCGCGCGCTCGTTCAAAATCAAACGCGAAACGATAGCCATCGCGGCGCAGAACAGGTAGATGAACGGCAGGGCGAAGCCGCTCATCCATTCCAGTTCGTGGATGAGGTTGATTTTCGCCGCCGCCAACAGTTGCCCCGGCTGGTGGGCGATTTCCGCTTCGGGCAGCGAAATCGTCAGAGCGAAAAACACGCCGAAAAGAATCAGCGTCAACACCCATTCCGCCCATTGCGGCAAGGTCGTCAAGTATTCGAATAAAAATTCGGTATCGGGAAAATTTCGTTTGGCCATCGCGTCTGCTCCAACTCGTATGGCCTTTTTTAGCCGTCCCGACGCTTCCGCTCACGGACAAAGTTGCGCTTGCGGGCGCGATTGCGTGTAATCCGAGGGATCGTAAAGTACGTGGGGCGCGCCGTTCAGTAGAAAAGCATCGAAAGGGAACTCGCCCCTTCTTCGCTTTCGGGCGTCGAATCCTGAAAAAACGAGCGGAAGCTGAAATAGGTCGCCAAAAAGAATACCGTACTCATCACCAGTAAACCGCAAGCGCCGCAAAACGACATGCCCGCCTTGAAGAAGAAAGCGTCGGTCAAATAGTCGATAAGCAGAAATACGCCGGCCGGCAACAGACATACGGTGCAGAACGCCACCATGACGATAAGGTTGAAGAAAAGCGCGCTGCGGTTTTTCCAGCAGGAGAGAAAGCTCAGGGCGATGGCGCGCAGCACGGGTTCTTCGCGCCAGACGACCAGCGCGGGCGAAAAGAGGCAGGCAAGCGTGGCGAGAAAATAAAGCGCGACCCGCAGACACGTATGCGCCAATTGCGGAATAGGGGAAGTAGCCGGCGGAAAGAGATATTTGTCGATGGTGATCAGGACGCCGTCCACCGCCAGAAACAGCACCACGAACGACAACCCGAGCAGGAGGAGACGTTTTTTTTGCGTCGCGTAGGCTCCGAGCACTTCCGCGAGGGAGAGTGTGCCTTCGTGTCGCAGGTTGGTATAGCTAACGTAAAGCGCGACGGTTAGAAAGGGAATCAACAACGGGACGACGAGGAGACCCGACGGCGGGGCGCGAAGGGCGAGGAAAACCAGTTCCAGATACAGCGCCGTGATCAAAGCCAATTCGACCGGATATTTTTTGAAAAGCATCCATGCGCGGGCAATCCATTCCAACCCCACGCTGTCCGGCACGATATTTATTTTTGCGGGCATCTGGCTTTCCTGAAATACCCGACTATTTTATACATTATTTTGAGTCTTTACGTCATTTCGTCGT
>JAISSY010000020.1 GCA_031272995.1 Azoarcus sp. | reverse complement strand
CAGGTCGGCAATCGGCGCGTCGGCGAGCAGCGCCGGCACCGTGCGCACCGCCAGTTCGTTCGGGCCGGCGGGGGTGACTTCGAAACCCATGTGGCGCAAGGATTCGCTACGGAATTCCGCCGTCGCCATTTCGATTTGACTGGCGCCGAACACCACCGGAACCAGCAGGCGCTGAACCGCAGGGTCGCCGTCGAGCACCGATTTGAGCCGTTCGTACAGGATACGTTCGTGCGCGGCGTGCATGTCGACCAGCACCAAGCCCTGCATGTTCTGCGCCAGTATGTAGATGCCGTGCAGTTGGGCGAGCGCGTAGCCGAGCGGCGGCATGTCCGGCGGCGCGTCTTGTGGCGCTCCGGCGGCTTCCGACGCGGTTTCGAGGGTGGCTTCGGGCGTGGCGGCGGCGGGCGGACGCGAATCGCCGATGCGCGGCTCGATTTTCGTGCCGGGAGGGAGCGTATCGGCGCTGGCGCGCGTGGCGGCGACGAATTCGAGATAAGCCTGACTGGCGTTGGCGGAATCCTTGACCACATGGCCGCTCAGCGTCGGCTCCTGCCGGTAGGATGGATAGCGGTCGATGCCGCGCGACGGCGCCGCGCCGAGCGACGGCGCGGTGGCGCCGGGAATGTAGGTCGACACGCCGATTTGCGGGTCGAGACGGCCGGCGCCGGATTCGGCCAGCGCCCGCGTCAGGGCGTGAAAGATGAACTGATGCACGCCGTGCGGGTCGCGGAAACGCACTTCCACCTTGGTCGGATGCACGTTGACGTCCACGCCCGCCGGGTCGAGTTCGAGAAAGAGCACGTAAGCCGGAAAACGCGCCCCGTGCAGGATGTCGGCGTAAGCCTGCGTCACCGCGTGGGTGAGCAGCTTGTCGCGCGCGCTGCGCCCGTTGATGTAGAAATATTGCGCGTCGCGCTGGTTGCGAGCGTGCGCCGGCAAACTGGCGTAGCCGGTGAGGCGTAGCGCCCCCTCGGCGCGAATCTGGCGCGCGTGGTCGAGAAATTCGCTGCCCATCAGCGCCGCGATGCGGCTGCGCAGGTCGCCGGCGGTGAGACGGTGCACGACGCGGGTGTTGTGAGTGAGTTGCATTGCCACGTCGGGATGCGCCAGCGCGATGCGGCGGAAGGTTTCCTCGCAGTGGGCGTATTCGGTGCCGCCGGTCTTGAGGAATTTGCGCCGCGCCGGGGTGTTGAAATAGAGATTGGCGACTTCGACCACCGTGCCGCTGTTGAGCGCCGCCGGTTGCGGCTCCTTGCCGGGGCCGTCGATGCGCCAGGCGTGCTCGGCGTCCTTGGTGCGGCTGGTGATGGTCAGGCGCGCCACGGCGGCGATGGCCGCCAGCGCTTCGCCGCGAAATCCCATCGTGCCGACGCGCTCCAAGTCTTCCAGACTGGCGATTTTGCTGGTGGCGTGACGCTCCAGCGCCAGCGCGAGGTCGTCGCGGGCGATGCCGCAGCCGTCGTCGCTGACGCGGATGAGCCGCACGCCGCCTTCCTCCAGCCGCACCTCGATGACGCGCGCGCCGGCGTCGAGCGCGTTTTCCAGCACTTCCTTCAAGACCGAGGCGGGGCGCTCCACCACCTCGCCGGCGGCGATCTGGTTGATGAGCAGTTCGGGCAGACGGTGGATGGCGCTCATGGCGGGGACGGCCTCAAAGCACCTCGGCGGCGTGATCGGCGAGCCGCGAGCGTTCGCCGCGTTGCAGGGTGATGTGGCCGGAATGCGCCCAACCCTTGAAACGGTCGACGACGAAAGTCAGACCCGACGAACCTTCGGTGAGGTAGGGGGTGTCGATCTGCGCGATGTTGCCGAGGCAGACCACCTTGGTGCCGGGGCCGGCGCGGGTGATGAGGGTTTTCATCTGTTTCGGGGTCAGGTTCTGCGCTTCGTCGATGATGAGGTATTTCTGGATGAAAGTGCGTCCGCGCATGAAGTTGAGGCTCTTGATCTTGATGCGGCTGCGCACGAGGTCGACCGCCGCCGCGCGTCCCCACTGGCCGCCTTCGCCGACGCTGCCGTTCAACACGTCGAGGTTGTCTTCGAGCGCGCCCATCCACGGCGCCATCTTTTCTTCCTCGGAGCCGGGCAGAAAGCCGATGTCCTCGCCCACCGGCACGGTGACGCGGGTCATGATGATTTCGGTGTAGCGGCGCGACTCCAATACCTGATTCAGCCCGGAGGCGAGAGTGAGCAGCGTCTTGCCGGTGCCGGCCTGTCCAAGCAGGGTGACGAAGTCGATTTCCGGGTTCATCAACAGGTTGAGGGCGAAATTCTGCTCGCGGTTGCGCGCCATGATGCCCCAGACGTTGTTCTTGCTGTGGCGATAGTCGATCAGCGTTTCCAGCACCGCGGTGCGACCCGATTGCTCGCGCACCCACGCCTCGAACGGACGCTCGCCTTCCTGCCAGACGAATTCGTTCAACAGCAGCCGGCTCGCCAGTGGCCCGGTGACGCGGTAGGCGGTGTGGCCTTCGTTTTTCCACGACTCCATGCCGGCGGCGTGCGCTTCCCAGAAATCGGGCGGCAGTTCGCAAGCGCCGGTGTAGAGCAGGTCGCTGTCCTCCAGCACCTTGTCGTTGAAGTAATCCTGCGCCGCCAGCCCAAGCGCGCGGGCCTTGATGCGCATGTTGATGTCCTTGGAAACGAGGATGACCGCGCGACCGGGTTCGCGGTGGGCAAGGAACATCAGGACGGTGAGAATCTGGTTGTCGCTCTTGGCGGTGGGCAGCCCCGCCGGCAGTTCGACGTTGATCGCTTCGGTTTGCAGGAACAGCCGCCCGCTCGCCAGCCCATGCGAGGGGGCTTCGAGCGAGATGCCCGCTTCGATGCCGTCGGGCACGGCGGAGACGATTTCATCCAGCGTGCGGCTGGCCTGCCGCGCGTTGCGCGCCACTTCCGACAAGCCTTTCTTGTTGTTGTCGAGTTCTTCCAGCGTCATGATCGGGATGTAAACGTCGTGTTCCTCGAAGCGGAACAGACTGGTGGGGTCGTGCATCAGCACGTTGGTGTCGAGCACGAACAGCTTGGTCATGGACGCGTCGGAAGTTTTCTTTGCCTTGCGGGTGGCGGGCATTACACGGCTCTCCCTGTTGGTATCGGGCGGTTGGAATCGGTTACAGCTTGCGCACGGCGTCGAGCACTTCGGCGACGTGGCCGGGCACCTTGACGGCGCGCCATTCGCGCGCGAGTTTGCCGTCGGCGTCGAACAGGAAGGTACTGCGCACGAGTCCGACCACTTCCTTGCCATAGAGCTTCTTGGGGCGAATGACGTCGAACGCCTTGCAGGCGGCTTCGTCGATGTCGGCGAGCAGGTCGATTTTCAGGCCGTGCTTGGCCTTGAAGCCTTCGTGCGATTTGACGCTGTCGCGCGAGATGCCGAACACGACCGCGCCGGCGGCGGTGAATTCGGGCAGGTGCATGGTGAAGTCGGTCGCCTGATTGGTACAGCCGAGGGTGTTGTCTTTCGGGTAGAAGTAGATGACCGCTTTTTTGCCGCGCAGGTCGGTGAGTCTGACGTTTTTGCCGCCGGTGGCGGGCAAGGTGAGGTCGGGCAGGGTGGTGACGGACATGGGAACGCCTCCAAACGCGGGTAAGAAAACACGAGAGTAGAGCACGGAGCGGTGAAAGGGCAATCCGTGACCGTCGTTGACGTCATGCGTCGTCGCGTTCGCGGCAGGAAACAGTAAATTGCCCGCCGCCCGGCGGCGGACTATGATTGCCGCTTTTCACCGCCCGCAAGGGCGGCGCAGCACGCGAAGGGAGCTAAAGGAAATGGAGCAGGCAAGGCAAGCGCTTGAAAACGGGTCGGTCGCATCCGCCACGGCGGCGACCGTCGCCGGGGAAGAAATCGTCCATCGCCCGATCTTCAAGTCCGACAAGCTCGCCGACGTGTGCTACGACATTCGCGGCCCGGTGCTCGATCGCGCCCGTCAGATGGAGGACGAGGGGCAGAAGATCATCAAGCTCAACATCGGCAATCTGGCGAGCTTCGGCTTCGACGTGCCGGAAGAAATCCAGCGCGACGTGATTCGCAATCTGCCGTTCGCCTCCGGTTATACCGATTCCAAAGGTATATTTTCCGCGCGCAAGGCGGTGATGCACTACACGCAGCAGAAGGGCATCAAGGGCGTCGACGTCGGCGATATATATATTGGCAACGGCGTCTCCGAACTCATCAACATGTCGATGAACGCGCTGCTCAACGCCGGCGACGAAGTGTTGGTGCCGGCGCCGGATTACCCCTTGTGGACGGCGGCGGTGACGCTCTCCGGCGGTCGTGCCGTGCATTACCTGTGCGACGAGGGCGCCGGCTGGCTGCCCGATCTCGCCGACATCCGGCGCAAGATCACCACCAATACCCGCGCCATCGTCATCATCAATCCCAACAATCCGACCGGGGCGGTCTACCCCGAAGATTTGTTACGGGAAATCGTCGCCATCGCGCGCCAGCACGACCTCATCCTCTATTCCGACGAGGTCTACGACAAGGTGCTCTACGAGGGTGTCACCCACACGTCGCTGGCTGCGCTCTCCGAGGACGTGCTCACCATCGTTTTCAACGGCCTGTCGAAGAACTACCGCGCCTGCGGCTACCGCGCCGGCTGGATGGTGGTGTGCGGCGACAAGCGCCACGCGCTCGACTACATCGAAGGGCTTGACATGCTCGCTTCGATGCGCCTGTGCGCCAACGTGCCGGCGCAATTCGGCATCCAGACGGCTCTCGGCGGCTACCAGAGCATCGACGATCTGGTTGGCGAGGGCGGCCGGCTGCGCCATCAGCGCGACCTCGCCTACGATTTGCTCACCGCCATTCCGGGCCTCACCTGCGTCAAGCCGAAAGCGACGCTCTACATGTTCCCGCGCCTCGATCCGAAGCTGTACCCGATCACCGACGATCAGGCTTTCATCGCCGAACTGCTGGAAACCGAAAAAGTGCTGCTGGTGCAGGGCACCGGCTTCAACTGGCCGTATCCCGATCATTTCCGCCTCGTCTTCCTGCCCTATGAGGAGGATTTGCGCGAGGCGGTTGCCCGCATTGCCCGTTTCCTCGAACAATACCGCGCGCATCATGCCGCCTGAGCTTTGCGCGGTGAAAACCTTCTCCAACGACCAATCCGGAATAACTGAATGAAACCGATCAATGTGGGTCTGCTTGGCATCGGCACCGTCGGCGGCGGCACTTTCGCCGTCCTCAAGCGCAATGCGGACGAAATCGCCCGCCGCGCCGGACGCGAGATTCGCATCGTCGCGGTGGCGGACAAGGACATCGCCCGCGCCCGCGCCGTCGCCGGCGACGACGTGCGCATCACCGACGACGCCTTCGCCGTGGTGCGCGAACCCGAAATCGACATCGTGGTGGAGTTGATCGGCGGCTACACGGTGGCGAAGGACTTGGTGCTCGCCGCCATCGAAAACGGCAAGCACGTCGTCACCGCCAACAAGGCGCTCTTGGCAGTGCATGGCAACGAAATTTTCGCCGCCGCGCGCGCCCGCGACGTGATGGTGGCTTTCGAGGCCGCGGTGGCCGGCGGCATCCCGATCATCAAGGCGCTGCGCGAAGGCTTGTCCGCCAACCGCATCCAGTGGGCGGCGGGCATCATCAACGGCACCACCAACTTCATCCTCTCCGAGATGCGCGACAAGGGGCTGCCCTTCGCCGCAGTGTTGAAGGAAGCGCAACGTCTGGGCTACGCCGAGGCCGACCCCACCTTCGACATCGAAGGCGTCGACGCCGCCCACAAGGCGACGATCATGAGCGCCATCGCTTTCGGCATCCCGATGCAGTTCGACAAGGCGCACATCGAAGGCATCACCCAACTCGAATCCATCGACATCGCCTACGCCGAAAAACTCGGCTACCGCATCAAGCTGCTCGGCATCGTGCGTCGCCGCGAGCAGGGGGTGGAGCTGCGCGTGCATCCGACCCTGATTCCGGCCAAGAAACTGCTCGCCAACGTCGAAGGCGCAATGAACGCCGTCGTCGTGCAGGGCGACGCCGTGGGCACGACGCTCTACTACGGCAAGGGAGCGGGGGCGGAGCCGACCGCCAGCGCGGTCATCGCCGACCTCGTCGACATCACGCGCCTGCACACCGCCGACCCCGAACATCGCGTGCCGCATCTCGCCTTCCAGCCCGACCAGATGCAGGACGTGCCGGTGCTGCCGATTGCGGAGACGATAACCTCCTACTACCTGCGCCTGCGCGTCGCCGACAAACCCGGCGTGCTCGCCGACATCACCCGCATCCTCGCCGACAGCGACATCTCCATCGACGCCCTCATCCAGAAGGAAGCCGACGAAGGCGAAGCGCAGACCGACATCATTTTCCTCACCCACGAAACGGTAGAAAAAAACGCCGACGCCGCCATCGCCCGCATCGAGGCGTTGGAAACCGTGCACGGCAAGGTGACGCGGTTGCGGTTGGAGACTTTGTAAACAGCGGCGCTTCGCGCCGTTATTCATGAAGGAGGAAAGGGTGAGATCGCTCAACTTATTTCTCGCCACGGCGGCATGTTTATTCTTTTTTGGTTGCAACACGACCATACCTTTGGACAGGGCGACCATTTTTTATGACCGCAACACCTATGTGAAGCAGATTCAACGGGACATAGGGCCAATCGACGAACCGATTTTGCAGCACGGACGTTGCACTTTGCATCTTGCGGCTCCTGGAGCCAATGTCACGACCAATTACCGTTTTTGCACTTATGCTTTGTCGGCGGAGCGTCTGTACATCCAGCAATGGGATGCGGCCAAGTTGCTTTACAGCAATTTCGTCACCTTTGAATTTTCGCGGTTCACATCAGTTGACTTGGCATCGTTTGGTAGGACAAGGCAGATAAAAATGACCGAACCGCAGCGTGTTGCAGGCTTTAGTGCGGTAGTCGACGAAGGCGCTTGGATTGATGGCAAAGCGACCGAAGCAGCATTTCAGATCATCAAGGCGCAGGGAATCGGATCTGCTGGTGACGGCAAGCTGTTAGGCATACCACCCGCTCCAGCGCCAGTGGTGATCCCTGTCATTGTTCGTTAGGCAGCGGCGCTTCGCGCCGGAGGGCTACAACCGTCGGACTGCGTCCAACCTACGCCGAAGCGCGAGGTTTTTTGTGGATTGATGTGGTTGGCAGTGCCATGCGGCGAAAGCGGGAACAACCGAATCGCGAGGTTTTTGTAGGTTGGACATAGTCCAACGGTCGTAAACATCGGCGCGAAGCGCCGCAAACGTCATGCCTTTCATCCGCTACGCCATCCGCCCCGCCCGCCCCGAAGCCCACATCTTC
>JAISSY010000166.1 GCA_031272995.1 Azoarcus sp. | reverse complement strand
CTGATGCCGATTCTCGAAGGGCTGGCGCAGATTCATTCCGCCAGTTGCTACCACCTCGACATCTCGAACGACAACATCGTCGTCCTCGACGACGGTTCGCCGGTGCTGCTCGATTTCGGCGCGGCGCGCTACATCGAGTGGAACCAGAAAGACCCCTCGACCATCATTCTCAAGCCCGGTTTCGCGCCCATCGAGCAGTACAGCAGCGAAACCGAGGGGCTGAAACTGGGGCCGTGGTCGGACATCTACTCGATTTCGGCGGTGGTCTACCAACTGGTCAGCGGCAAGATGCCGGCGGTTTCGATTACCCGCATCATTCGCGACGATTTGCCGCCGCTCGTGGGGTACGCCACCCCAGATTTGCCTGCCGAAGTGCTGGCCATCATCGACGTCGGGATGGCGGTCGAACCGAAGAACCGCCCGCAGACCATCGAAGCGTTCGCCGATGCGCTGAAACTCGCCGGGCAACGAAAGTATTTCGTCGCGCAAACGGCGCACTTCTCGGTCGCGCCGCCGCCTTCGACCTTGCCCGGCGACCCGTCGACCCTGACGTACGAAGTGCCCGTAGTCGTCCCGTTCGAGCAACGGGTAAAAGAAACGCTGATACGCGTGGGCGCCACGGTGAAGCAGTTTTTGCACGACGTGGTCTGGACGCGGCTGGCTTCGGACGCCGTTCGCCTGCGCAAGGACGCCTTGGCGGCATGGCGAGGCGTGCGCGGTCTGCTCCCGGGATCGAAGCAGGTCGTTGGGGAACCGGTTCGGCTTGTCGAAACCCTGCGCCGGAACCGGTTGGGCGTCTTTGTGCTCGTCGTCGGCGTGCTGTTGGCGTTTCTGGCCATTCTCGCCTTCACTGGCGGCGGCGGTAGTCCGGACGTGCCGGCGGCGAACAAACAGGCGGTCGTCGCTGCGTTGCCCGTGACGACGCAGATTACGCAAGCCAGACCGGCGCCGGTCGCACCGCTGCGGGTTGCGCCGGTACAGGTCGAGCCGGTACAGGTCGAGCCGACCCGGGTCGAGCCGTCGCCGCCAGTCAAACCGGCGCCGACAGCCAAAACCGAAGCCGCGCCTCAGGTGCAGGCAAAGCTCCAGCCGCAGGTAAAGCCGCAGTCCCGTTCGGCGTCGGCGGCTTCCTCTCCGGGGGGCGTTGCGAGCAATCACCGCCGACCGACTTCGGAAGCGTCTCGTCAGCAGGAAGCCGCCGTCGAAGATGTTTCCGGGTTCGACGTCAAGGTGGAGCCTTGGGGACACGTTTATCTGGACGGGAAACGAATCGGCACGCCTCCGCCGACGATTCGACAATACGTGCCGCCGGGGACATACCGACTTGAAATCCGTAACGAAATCGATCCGCCCGTCGTGCGGCAGATAACGGTCGAGGCTGGCAAAATGACTTCCGTCACGCATAAATTCGAGAAGCAGCCGTGAACACAGAAGCGGAAACCCCGAATCGTCGCGCCCCCTCCGCGTTGGTGTTGCGTGCGCTCACCTACAACGATTTGCCGCCGGTGGCGCCCATCGTCGGCACAATCCACGGCGACGGCGGCACGGTGGGGCGCGGCTCCGACAACACCGTCGTACTGCCCGACCCCATGAAGGTGGTGTCGAGAGTGCATTTGCGCTTTTTGCCACGGGAGGAAGGTCTTTACCGTGTACTCAACGTCAGCAGCGGCAATCCGGCGTATGTTAACGGCATTGAGTTGGGGCCGGGAGCGGAATGCCCGGTGGTGAACGACGACGAAATCATCGTCGGCGGTTACGTTCTGAAAGCCGATTACTCGTCGTCCGATGCGGCGCCGCAGGCGCTTCCTTCCCGGCAGGCGGCCGCCCCGGCAGAGGTCACGCGCGGCACGAACGGCATCGACGACGATTTGACCGTCATGTTGCGCGATGCGGCCGAAGCCATGTTGGGAGAAGGTCTGGGGCGCGACGGCGAGGGCAGCCTCGACCCGCTGGCGTTGTTCGAAGGCGATGCGGAAAGCGTACTGAGCGAAATCCTGCGCCTCGATGAAGCGCCGCCAGCGACGAGTGCCGCCGTTCACGCCGCCGCAACGGTCGAAGACGCTCCTCCCCGGACGAATCCCGAAGTCGTCGAACGCATTTATCAGGCGCTGCGGAAAAACATGCTGAACCGCTTCGACCCGGAGGTCGTCGCTGCCAACGACCCAGCTGGCGGTTTTCTCGATCGGGCGCTGCCTTTCCTGCGCAAGGCGCGCTTATGGGATGCGTACGTCCTGCATTACAGGAGGATTCGCAGCAGTTTGGGTGAGGGCAAAGCGTCATGATGCGTTTGTCGGTGGCGCAGCGCAGCGAATGCGGCGGGCGGCGCCACAACGAGGATTCTCTTGGTTTCTGCGCCAACGACACCATGGGCTGTTTCGTGCTCGCCGATGGCGCCGGCGGCTATACCGGCGGCGCCGTGGCGGCGCGGCTGGTGGTGCGGCAGGTGTTGTCGCAATTCTCCCTGCGCCCGGAGGTCTGTCCCAACGCCATCGCCGCCACCATTCCCGCCGCGCGTCACACCTTGGCCGACGCGCGCAAACGTTATCCGCTGTTGTCGCGAATGGACACCACCATCGCCACGTTGATGTTGGACACGCAGCAGGCGCTGGCGTACTGGAGCTATCTCGGCGACAGCCGCATCTATCTTTTCCGCAGCGGACGCGCGCGCATGCTCACCAACGACCACAGCGTCCTGCAGTCGATGATCGACGCCGGTTTCGCCCAAGGCGCGGCGCGCGGCGACAAACGCCGCAATACCCTGTACGCGTCGGTCGGCAATGGCGAGGTGCCGGCGATGGCGGTGTGCGACAAGCCGATTTCGCTGCGTTCCGGCGACATTTTTCTGTTGTGTACGGACGGGTTCTGGGAAGGCGTCAGCGAAGACGAAATGGAGGCGATGCTCCAGCAGGCGGAGTCGCCGGAGCGCTGGATCAGCGACATGGTGCGCCGCTTTGCCGTCCCCGCCGAAGATCAGGACAATTTCAGCGCCCTCGCGGTTTGGGTGGGCGAAAGAGAAGAAACGACACGGGTGTTGCCGGCAGGGGCGTTCAAGCCGGCGCGGCAATA
>JAISSY010000038.1 GCA_031272995.1 Azoarcus sp. | reverse complement strand
CGCTCGCGCGCCGCGCCCACGTTCGCGCCCGACGGGCTTTATCTGTGCGGGGTTTCGTATCCTCCCCACTGGCCGCTGCCCAACGGCGGGCGTATCATCGCCCGCCCCACATTGGCGCTCTTGCAATGACCCGAACCCGAATCAAGATTTGCGGCCTGACCCGCCCCGAAGACGTCGTCGCGGCGGTCGAAGCCGGCGTCGACGCGGTCGGGTTCGTCTTTTACCCGCCCAGTCCGCGTTTCATTTCGTTCGAGCACGCCGCCGCGCTCGCGGCGCTGCTGCCGCCGTTCGTTGGCGCGGTGGGTCTGTTCGTCGAGCCGGAAGCCGCCTTCGTCGCCGCGGCGCTGCGCGCCGTGCCGCTGCAATGGTTGCAGTTCCACGGCGACGAGAGCGACGCGCGCTGCGCCGAACTGGCGCGCGCCGACGGCGGGCGCGGCTTGCCGTGGATCAAGGCGGTGCGGATGCGGGAGGGGGTCGATCTGCTAGAATCCGCAGCTTCTCACCCCGGCGCGCGCGCGCTGTTGGTCGATGCTTTCGTCGAGGGCTACGGCGGCGCCGGCAGGACTTTCGACTGGTCGCTGGTGCCGCCGAAGTTCGACCGACCGCTGGTGCTCTCCGGCGGGCTGGACGCCGCCAACGTCGGCGAAGCGGTGCGCCGCTTGCGGCCGTGGGCGGTCGACGTGTCGAGCGGGGTGGAGAGCGCAAAAGGAATCAAGGACGCGGCGAAGATGGCCGCTTTCATTGCACAGGTTCGAGACGCCGATGGCTGATTCGCATTATTCGCTACCCGACGCGCAAGGGCATTTCGGCCCTTACGGCGGCGTTTTCGTGGCCGAAACGCTGATGCCGGCGCTGGAGGAATTGCGCCTCGCCTACGAGGCTTGCCGCGACGACCCCCATTTCGTCGCCGAGTACGAGTACGAACTCAAGCATTACGTCGGTCGCCCCAGTCCGATTTACCACGCCAAGCGGCTGTCGGAAGAACTCGGCGGCGCGCAAATCCTGTTGAAGCGCGAAGACCTCAACCACACCGGCGCCCACAAGGTGAACAATTGCATCGGGCAGGCGTTGCTCGCCAAGCGCATGGGCAAGCCGCGCGTGATCGCGGAAACCGGTGCCGGTCAGCACGGCGTCGCCACCGCCACGGTGGCGGCGCGTTACGGTTTCGAGTGCGTCGTCTATATGGGTTCCGAGGACGTGAAGCGGCAATCGGCCAACGTCTATCGCATGAAACTGCTCGGCGCCAGCGTCGTGCCGGTGGAATCCGGCTCCAAAACGCTCAAGGACGCCTTGAACGAAGCGATGCGCGACTGGGTGACCAACGTTTCCAACACCTTCTACATCATCGGCACCGTGGCCGGGCCGCATCCGTATCCGGCGATGGTGCGCGATTTTCAGACGGTGATCGGCAAGGAATGTCTGGCGCAGATGCCGGAGTATTTCGGCCGGCAGCCCGACGTGGTGATTGCCTGCGTCGGCGGCGGCTCCAACGCGATGGGCATTTTCCATCCCTACATTCCGCACGACGGCGTGCGCCTGATCGGCGTCGAAGCGGCGGGCGAAGGACTCGCCACCGGACGGCACGCCGCGCCGCTCACCGCCGGCTCGCCGGTGGGGGTGCTGCATGGCAACCGCACTTATCTGATGCAGGACGAAAACGGCCAGATCGTCGACACGCATTCGATTTCCGCCGGGCTGGATTATCCGGGCGTCGGGCCGGAACACGCTTGGCTGAAGGACAGCGGGCGCGCCGAATACGTCGCCGCCAGCGACGACGAGGCGCTCGCGGCCTTTCACGCCCTCTGTCGTTACGAAGGCATCATTCCGGCGCTGGAATCCGCGCACGCCGTGGCGCACGCGATGAAAATCGCGCCGACGCTAGGGCGCGACAAACTGCTGCTGGTCAACCTTTCCGGGCGCGGCGACAAGGACATGCACACCGTGGCCGAACGTTCGGGCATCCGCTTTTAGGGCGCGGTTGAGACAGGGTTTATATGTCCAGAATCCAATCCACTTTCGCGAAATTGCAGGCCGCCGGGCGCAAGGCGCTGATTCCCTTCATCACCGCCGGCGACCCCGACGGGCAGATGACGCTGCCGCTGATGCGCGCGCTGGCGGCGGGTGGCGCCGATGTCATCGAACTCGGCGTGCCGTTCTCCGACCCGATGGCCGACGGCCCCACCATCCAGCGCGCATCCGAGCGCGCTCTGGCCGGCGGCATGAGCCTGCGGCGCGTCATCGACATCGTGCGTCTGTTCCGGATGGAAAACGACGAAACCCCGGTGGTGCTGATGGGCTACGCCAATCCAATCGAGGCGATGAGTCAGGAACTGTTCGTCGCCGCTGCGGCGGAGGCGGGCGTCGATGGCGTGCTGGTGGTCGATTACCCGCCGGAGGAATGCGCCGATTTCACCGCCGCGTTGCGCAGCGCCGGACTCGACCAGATTTTCCTGCTCGCGCCGACCTCCTCCGAGCAGCGTTTCCGCGACGTCGCCACGGCGGGCAGCGGCTATATTTATTACGTCTCGCTCAAGGGCGTGACCGGCGCGAGCAATCTCGATTTCGACGAAATCGCGCAGCGCATCCCGAAGATACGCGCCGCCGTCGGTATGCCGGTGGGCGTGGGTTTCGGCATCCGCGACGCGGCGAGCGCGCGCAGAATCGGCGCGGTGGCCGACGCCGTGGTGATTGGTAGCCGTATCATCGAGGAAATCGAAGCCAGCCCGCGCGCGCAAATCTTGAACAACGTAGAGAATTTCGTGCGCGGCATCCGCGTCGCGCTCGACGAACAAGCCGGAACCTAGCCATGAACTGGTTGCAAAAACTGTTGCCGCCCCGCATCAAGCCGAACGAAGGCGCGGCGCGCAGCAATTCGATCCCGGAAGGGTTGTGGAACAAATGTCCGGCGTGCGAGGCGGTGCTCTATCACTCCGACCTCGAAAGCAACATGCACGTGTGTCCGAAATGCGGTCATCACTTGCGCGTCGGCGTGCGCACGCGGCTCGATTTGCTGCTCGACGCCGAAGGGCGCGCCGAAATCGGCAACGAGGTGACGCCGGTCGACGCCCTCAAATTCAAGGATTCGCGCAAGTACACCGAACGCCTGTCGGCGGCGACCAAGGAAACCGGCGAGGCCGACGCGCTCTTGGTGATGCAGGGCACGGTGCTCGGCACGCCGCTGGTGGTGGCGTGCTTCGAGTTCGATTTCCTCGGCGGCTCGATGGGTTCGGTGGTCGGCGAGCGTTTCGTGCGCGGCGTGAACGTCGCTCTCGAACAGCGCCTGCCGTTTCTGTGCATTACCGCTTCGGGCGGCGCGCGCATGCAGGAAGGCTTGTTCTCGCTGATGCAGATGGCCAAGACCACGGCGGCGATCACGCGGCTGGCGCAGCAGAAGCTGCCGTTCATCACGCTGCTCACCGACCCGACCATGGGCGGCGTCTCCGCCAGCTTCGCCTTCATGGGCGACGTGGTGATCGCCGAGCCGGGGGCGCTGATCGGCTTCGCCGGGCCGCGCGTCATCGAACAGACGGTGCGCGAAAAGCTGCCGGAAGGCTTCCAGCGTTCCGAATTCCTGCTCGGCAAGGGCGCTATCGACATGATCGTCGACCGACGCCAGTTGCGCGAACGGCTGGCCGATCTGATCAATCTCCTCACCCGACATCCCGCCGTTCATGCCTGATTCGCGCGCTTGCGAGCGTCCGACGACGCTCACCGGCTGGCTGGAATTGCTCGAAGCGCGCCACGGCGCCGCCATCCATCTCGGTCTGGAGCGGGTGGCGCAAGTGCGCGCCGCGCTCGCCCCCGGCCCCGAAATGACCGTCGTCGCCGTCGGCGGCACCAACGGCAAAGGCTCGACCTGCGCCATGCTCGAAGCCATCCTGCGCGCCGAGGGCTACCGGGTCGGCTGCTACACCTCGCCGCATCTGCTGCGCTACAACGAGCGCGTGCGCTTGGACGGCAAGGAAGCCGACGACGCGGCGCTGGTCGCCGGGTTCGACGCGGTGGAGCGCGCGCGCGGCGACGTGCCGCTCACCTATTTCGAGCACGGCACGCTGGCGGCGTGGGAAGTGTTCCGCGCCGCGCGGCTCGACGTGGCGATACTCGAAGTCGGCCTCGGCGGGCGATTGGATGCGGTCAACGTCTTCGACGCCGATTGCGCCATCGTCGCCAGCGTGGCGATGGACCACATGGAATTTCTCGGCGACACGCGCGAGAAAATCGGCTTCGAGAAGGCGGGCATTTTTCGCCCCGGTCGTGCGGCGATTTGCGGCGACCCGCAGCCGCCGCAAAGCCTCGTCGACCACGCGGCGGCCATCGGCGCGCCGCTGTGGATTTCCGGGCGCGATTTCGGCTTCGGCGGCGACCGTCAGCAGTGGGGCTATTGGCGTTACCAAGCGCCGCCGGCGCAAGGCGCGCTCGTCAAGCGCGGCGGGCTGGCTTACCCGGCACTGCGCGGCGCCAACCAGTTGCTCAACGCCGCCGCGGCGCTGACCGCGCTCGAAACCCTGCGCGAGCGATTGCCGGTGTCGATGCAGGCGGTGCGGCAAGGGCTGATGCTGGTCGAACTGCCGGGGCGTTTTCAACTGCTGCCCGGCAAACCGACGGTGGCGCTCGACGTCGCCCACAACCCGCAAGCGGCGGGCGTGCTGGCGGAAAACCTCGCCAACATGGGCTTCTTCCCCGAAACTTGGGCGGTGTTCGGAATGCTCGCCGACAAGGACGTGGAAGGCGTGGTCGCGCTCACCAAAGGCCGCATCGACCACTGGTTGCCGTGCACGCTGCCCGGCTCGCGCGGTTTGACGGCGAACGCGCTCGTCGAACGCATGCTGGCGGCGGGGGTGAAGGAAGCCGCCATCGCCGGACACTACGACGCTCCGGCGCAAGCCTTCGCAGAGGCGCGAATGCGCGCCGCGCCCGATGATAGAATTCTGGCGTTCGGTTCCTTCCTGACCGTGGCCGACGTGCTGGCGGCATTGCAACATCGCTGAAAGCCGTTTCGATTGAGGTTTCCAAGTGAGCGATTACCCGGCGAACGACGCAGACGAGCTTGAAATCAAGAAACGGGCGCGCCGTCGCCTCGTGGGCGCGGTGGCGCTGGCGGTGGTCGCCGCCATCGTG
>JAISSY010000046.1 GCA_031272995.1 Azoarcus sp. | reverse complement strand
CCCGACTCGCCGAGTCCCACCACCACGAAGCGTTTGCCCGCCAGTTCCATGGATATATTTACCTCAGCTTCAAGGTCGTCAGACCGAGAAAGACCAGCATCAGGGTGATGATCCAGAAGCGCACCACCACCTGCGTTTCCTTCCAGCCGCTTTGCTCGAAGTGGTGATGCAGCGGCGCCATCAACAGGATGCGACGGCCTTCGCCGTAGCGCCGCTTGGTGTATTTGAACCATCCCACCTGAATCATCACCGACAGCGTCTCGACCACGAAAACGCCGCCCATGACGAACAGAACGATTTCCTGCCGCACGATTACCGCGACGCAACCGAGCGCGGCGCCGAGCGCCAGCGCGCCCACGTCGCCCATGAACACCTGCGCCGGATAGGCGTTGAACCACAAAAAGCCCAACCCCGCGCCGCAAATCGCGCCGAGCACGATGCACAACTCGCCCGCCCCCGGCACGTAGGGCATCAGCAGGTATTGCGCCAGTTGCGCGTGACCGGAGACGTAGGCGAAGGCGGCGAGCGCCCCGGCGACCATCACCGTCGGCATGATCGCCAGCCCGTCGAGCCCGTCGGTGAGGTTGATGGCGTTGGAGGTGCCGACGATGACGAAATAGGTGAGCGCCACGAACCCGAAAATGCCGAGCGGATAGGCGATGCTCTTGACGAAGGGGACGATGAGTTCGGTTTGCGCCGGATTTTTGGCGGAGAAGGCGATGAACAGCGCCGCGCCGATGCCGAGCACCGATTGCCAGAAGAATTTCCAGCGCGCTGCCAGCCCGTTGGGGTCGCGGTAGACCACTTTCTTCCAGTCGTCGTACCAGCCGACGATGCCGTAGCCGAGCGTGACCACCAGCACCGTCCACACGTAGCGGTTGGTGAGGTCGCCCCACAGCAGCGTGGTGACCGCCACCGAAATCAGAATCAGGATGCCGCCCATGGTCGGCGTGCCGGTTTTGACCAGATGGGTTTGCGGCCCGTCGCTGCGCACCGCCTGACCGATTTTCTTCGCCGCCAGCCAGCGGATGACGCGCGGCCCGCAGGCGAGCGACAGGAACATCGCCGTCATCGCCGCCAGCACGGCGCGGAAAGTGATGTAGTTGAATACGCCGAAACCGCTGACGTGCTGAGCGTTCAACCATTGTGCGATCGCGTGCAACATCAGGCCTGGCCCTCCCGGTTTGCGTCGGCCAGCGCCGCGAGCGCGTCGGCCACCCGTTCCATGCGCATGAAGCGCGACCCTTTCACCAAGACGGTGGCGTTGGTGTCGAGCTTGGGCGCAAGCGCCGCCACCAGAGCTTCCACCGAGCCGAAATGCCGTCCGCCCTCGCCGAAGTTGCGCCCCGCCACCGCACTCATCGTGCCGAGGGTGTAGAGCGCGCCGATGCCCTTGCTTTTGGCGTAGCCGCCGACTTCGTCGTGCACCTGCGCGCTGGTTTCGCCCACTTCGCCCATGTCGCCCAAGACGAGGAAGGTGTTGCCCGGCACCAGCGCCAGCACGTCGATGCCGGCGCGCACCGAATCCGGGTTGGCGTTGTAGGTGTCGTCGAGAATCAACGAACCCATCGGCCCGACGCGCCGTTGCAGGCGTCCGCGCGTGCCGCCGTAGTTGGACAGCCCCGTCGCCACCGCCGTCAGCGGCACGTCGGCGGCCAGACAAGCGGCGGCGGCGGCGAGCGCGTTCAAGACGTTGTGCGCGCCCGGCACTTTCAATTCGCAATCCGCCTCGCCCCAGCGCGTTTGCAGATGCAGTTTCGCGCCCAGTCCATGCACGCTGGCGTCGCCATGCACGTCCGCCGCGTTTCTGAGGCCGAACGTCACCGTCTCGCGTCCGGCGTTGGTCGCCAGCCATTGCGCGGCGTGCGCGTCGTCGGCGTTGACCACCGCGACGCCCTTCTCGCCCAAGCCGTCGTAGATATGTCCCTTTTCCGCCGCCACTTCGGCCAGCGTCCCCAAGCCTTCGAGGTGAGCGCGTTGGGCGTTGTTCACCAGCGCCACCGTCGGGCAGGCAATGTGGGTGAGGTAGGAAATCTCGCCCGGATGGTTCATGCCCATCTCGATGACCGCCGCCTTGTGCGCGGCGCGCAGGCGCAGCAGGGTGAGCGGCAGGCCGATGTCGTTGTTGAAGTTGCCGCCGGTGGCGAGCACGGCGTCGTCGCCACCCGCCCACACGCGCAGGATGGCGGCGGTCATTTCCTTGACCGTGGTCTTGCCGTTGCTGCCGGTGATGCCGACGAGCGGGATGGCGAAGCGCGCCCGCCAACCGGCGGCGAGCGTGCCGAGCGCGAGGCGGGTGTCGTCGACCACCAGCCGCGGCGCGGCGCTGGAAGCATGTTCGGCCTCCCAACGCGCATCGACCAGCGCCGCCGCCGCGCCGCCGGCGATGGCCGCATCGACGAAATCGTGTCCGTCGAACTTGTCGCCGCGCAGGGCGACGAAAAGCTGCCCGGCGACGATGGCGCGGCTGTCGCTGCCCACCGAGGTGAAGCGCGCCTCGCCGACGGCGCGCGCGGAGTGTTTGGCGAGCAACGCGAGGGCTTCGTGCAGCGTCATCATGCCGACGCCCTCCCCCGTCTGGCGGCGAGCGCCTGCGCGGCATGTTCGACGTCCGAGAACGGATGGCGCGCGCCGCGAATTTCCTGATACGGCTCGTG
>JAISSY010000019.1 GCA_031272995.1 Azoarcus sp. | reverse complement strand
CCGCCGCCATCGTGCGCATGGTGGTGAGCATGGCGCGGGAACTGCATCTGCGAACCATCGCCGAAGGCGTCGAGACGGAAGCGCAGCGCGACTTTCTGCTCGCCCACGGATGCGACATATTCCAAGGTTATCTGTTCAGTCGCCCGGTACCCGCCGCCGAGTTCGCGCAAAAGCTCGCCGAACTGCAAAAAACCACACAAACGGCATGAGTTTCCGCCCTTTTTCATCGGATAAAGGGGTGTAGACTCTGTGTATACGTATTTCTACGTATCGCAGCCACGGTCACGCAGATGGCCCCTCGCCCCCCCCAACCATCCATCACGATGCCCAAAAAACACCTCGCGCTCAGCGCCATCACGGTTCTGTTCTGGGTGCTCATGTGGGCTTGGGTGGCGGTGGACATGCACATCACCTACGAGCGCGACCGGGAAGTCACCACCAACAACGCCAGAATAGCCTCGCGCGTGCTCGAGGGGCACATGCAGTTGGTCGCGCAGAAGATGGACATGCACCTGCGGGACATCATCCTGCATTTCCGTCAGGGCATCGTCACCAAAACCAACACGCACCTCATCGACGAATCCTTCGCCCGCAACCGCGACCTGTTCCCGGAAGTCAAAGCCTTCCACATCAGCGACGAAGCGGGCAAACCCATCGCCAGTTCCGACGGCAAAGCCATCGACATCGCCGGACGCGACTATTTCAAGCGCCTGCGCGACAACCCCGCCGCCAATCTGGTGATCGACGGGCCGCTCGCTTCGCTCGACGACGGCTCCTGCATCGTCGTTTTTGCCCGGCGCATCGTAGCGCCCTCAGGCGCTTTCGCCGGCACGGTCTCGGCGATGGCTCAATGCCAGTATTTTCAGCACTTCACCGAAGATCTCGATCTGAGGGCAGACACCGCCATCAACCTGTTCACCGAAGATCTGGATTTGATCGCGCGCGTGCCGCCCGCACCTGAATTCGTCGGCAAATCGGCGACGAACGTCGAACCCTTGCGCGCGGCGCTGGCGGAGGGCCAAACCGAAGGCGACTATTTGCGCACTTCCGGCATCGACGGGGTCGAGCGCTACTACTACTTCCACAAGATGACCCGGGTGGGTTTGCCGTTCGTGATGTTGATCGGTCAGAGCAAGGCTTTCGTGCTGGAGGAGTGGTATCAACGCGCCAGCATCTACGCGGTGCTGTGCTCGCTGATCACGCTGATCTCGTTCTTCGGCCTGCGCGCATGGCTGCGACGTTATGACGACGTGGAAAAACTCGCCGAGCGCCTCACCCGCGACATGGAGGAAAAAACCCGCGAAACCCGCATCATGATGGACGCCATCCCCGACCCGGCGTGGATGACCGACCTCAAGGGCACCTTCCTCGCCATCAACAAGGCTTTGCAGGAATTCCTCGGCCGCGAACAGAAAGACATGGTGAATCACCCGGTGGCGGAGTTCTATCCTCCCGAATTGACCAGAACCTTCGTGGAACACCGCGAAACCGTCATCGAAACCGGCGCGGCGTGCCGACAATCGGCGTGGATCACCGGTCGCGACCTGAAAACGCGGCCGTTTGAAATTCTGCGCGTGCCGGTGTTCGACGACCAACAGCGCATGTACCGCGTCGTCGGCGTCGCGCGCGAAATGACCGAGCACTACGAAGCCGAAGCGCGCCAGCAGATGATTACCAAACTGTTCGACCACGACAGCGAAGGCTTGGTCGTCCTCGACAGCAACCAGCGTATCGTCATCGTCAATCAGACTTTCTCCCGTTTGATTGGTTACGCGCAGGAGGAACTGCTCGGACATTACCCAAGCGAATTCTTCACCGAGGAATTCGACCGCCCCTTCGTCGACAAGCTCACCCGCAGTCTGGAGGACAAGGGCTTCTGGAACGGCGAATTCGCCCTGCGCGCCAAGAACGGCGACGCCAAGCCCGTCTCATGCCGTGTCGTCTCGCTCATCGATCAACATCACCACTCGAAGAACTGGATCGTGTTCATGAACGACCTCTCCGAGCGCAAGGAAGTCGAGCAGCGCATCAAACTGCTGGTCACCGTCGACACCCTCACCAGCCTGCCTAACCGGCGCGGTTTCCTCGACATCCTCAACGACCAGTTGACGCAAGGCAGCGCTCGCGTGCTGCTGGTGCTGCACATGAGCCGCCTGAACCGCATCAACGACGCTTTCGGCCACAACGCCGGCGACGCCCTGCTGCAACGCACCGGCAACCGCATCCGCGAACTGCTGCGCGCCAACGACGTGGTGGGCCGACTGGGCGACAACAACTTCGGCATCCTGCTCGTCGACATCGACCAACAGGACGTGATCATGGTGGTGCAGAAAATCATCGCCACGGTAGCCAAGCCGGTGATTTTCGAAGGTCAGTCGCTAACCTGCCCCGCCAACGTCGGCGGCTGCAACATCGGCAAAAACGCCCCCAAGGCCGAAGTGCTGCTGCGTCAGGCCGACGCCGCCATGCGCCACGCCCGCGAGGCGGGCATCAACACCTATCGCTTCTTCTCCGAGGATCTCGGCGCCGAACTGGTGCGGCGCGTCCAGCGCGAAAACGAATTGCGCGGCGCGCTCGAACGGCGGGAATTGCGCCTGCTGTACCAACCGCAAGTCGACATCGCCAGCGGCCGCATCGTCGGCTGCGAAGCCCTGCTGCGCTGGAAACATCCCTACTTCGGCACCGTGTCGCCGCTGGAATTCGTCCCGCTCGCCGAGGATTCGGGCCTCATCCTCACCATCGGTCAATGGGTGCTGGAAGAAGCCTGCCGTCAGGCCAAGCGCTGGCAGGTCGCCGGCCTGCCTCCGCTCACGATGGCGGTCAACGTCTCCGCCGTGCAGTTGCGCCACGACAAGTTGATCGGCGACATCTCGATGGCGCTACAGGAATCCGGCCTTGCGCCAAGCTGGCTGGAACTGGAAATCACCGAAAGCATCTTGCTCGAAGAACGTCTGGGCGAAATTCTGCGCGACCTCACGTCGCTCGGCATCGCAATCGCCATCGATGACTTCGGCACCGGCTACTCCAGTCTCGCCTACCTGCGACATTTCCCCTTCAACAAGCTCAAGATCGACCAAAGTTTCATCCGCGACGTCTGCACCGACAAAGGCGCCGCCGCCATCGTGCGCATGGTGGTCGGCATGGCGCGCGAACTGCATCTCCAGACCATCGCCGAAGGCGTCGAAGACGAACGCCAACTCGCTTTCCTCGCCGGCTGCGATTGTCAGGAATACCAAGGCTACCTGTGCAGCAAGCCGGTGACGGCGGAGGAGTTCGTCAAACTGTTCGAACAAACGGCGGTGGAAGCCTGAGGTAACGCGCACATTTGACGCGCCTTGATGACGCGCATAAAATATGCGCATCAATCGCCCGGAGACGCGCCATGTCCTCCTCCACCAAAAAAGCCGCCAACCTCAGCATCGCCAGCGACCTGCTCGAAGAAGCGCGCGCTCGCAAAATCAATCTCTCGCAAACACTGGAAACCGCGCTGAAGGCGGAGTTGAAGAAACGGCACGAAGCCGAGTGGCTGGAGCAGAACCGCGCCGCAATCGACGCTTATAACCGCCACGTCGAAAAACACGGCATCTTCTCCGACGAGTATCGCGTCTTCTGATGGCCTATCTCGACGTTTACCCCAACGCCTCGCGTAAGAGCGCCGACTTGATTCCCTACGTATTGGAAGTCCAGAGCGACTTCCTGCATGTGCTGTCCACGACCGTCGTCGTGCCGCTCTATCGCCCCGAATTCATGGATGCGCCCCCGCTCCTGCGCCTGAATCCAGCCGTCGAAGTCAATGGCGAACGTCTGATTCTCGTGCCGCAGGAACTGGCCTCCATTCCCCGCCGCCTGCTGAAAACCCCCACCGCGAGCCTTGCCGCTCGGCACAGCGAAATCGTCACGGCGCTCGACGCGCTCCTCACCAACAGCCTCTGAACCTCAACTTTTTTCAGGAATCCCATGGCCCAATACGTCATGTCCATGCTCCGCGTGAGCAAGATCGTCCCGCCCAAGCGCCAGATCATCAAAGACATATCGCTCTCGTTTTTCCCCGGCGCGAAAATCGGCCTGCTCGGCCTCAACGGCGCCGGCAAATCGACCGTGTTGCGCATCATGGCGGGGGAGGAAAAGGAATTTGAGGGCGAGGTGCAATGGCTGCCTAACCTCTCCATCGGTTATCTGCCGCAGGAGCCGCGGCTCGACCCGGACAAGACGGTGAAGGAGGAAGTGGAATCCGGCTTGGGCGAACTGGTCGCGGCGCAGGCGCGGCTGGAGGAAATCTACGCCGCCTACGCCGACCCGGAGGCCGATTTCGACAAGCTCGCCGAGGAGCAGGCGCGACTCGAAGCCATCGTCGCCACCGCCGGTTCCGACACCGAAAACCAGATGGAAATCGCCGCCGACGCTCTGCGCCTGCCGGCGTGGGAAGCGAAAATCGCTCACCTCTCCGGCGGCGAGAAGCGTCGCGTCGCGCTCGCCAAGCTGCTGCTCTCCAAGCCGGACATGCTGTTGCTCGATGAACCCACCAACCACCTCGACGCCGAATCGGTGCAATGGCTGGAGCAATTCCTGCAACGCTTCCCCGGCACCGTGGTCGCCGTCACCCACGACCGCTACTTCCTCGACAACGCGGCGGAATGGATTCTCGAACTCGACCGCGGTCACGGCATTCCGTGGAAGGGCAACTATTCCTCGTGGCTGGAACAAAAGGAAACCCGCCTCGAACAAGAACAAAAGCAGGTCGACGCCCACATGCGCGCGATGAAGCAGGAACTGGAATGGGTGCGTTCCAACCCCAAGGCGCGGCAGGCGAAATCGAAGGCGCGCTTGGCGCGTTTCGACGAAATGTCGAGCTTCGAATACCAGAAGCGCAACGAGACGCAAGAGATTTTCATCCCCGTCGGCGAGCGCCTCGGCGACAAGGTGATCGAATTCAACGGCGTCACCAAGGCGTTCGGCGACAAGCTGCTGATGGACGACTTGAGCTTCGCCATCCCGCCCGGCGCCATCGTCGGCATCATCGGCCCCAACGGCGCCGGCAAATCGACGCTGTTCAAGATGATCATCGGGCAGGAAAAACCTGACGCCGGCGAAGTCGTCCTCGGCCCGACGGTGAAACTCGCCTACGTCGACCAGTCGCGCGATTGTCTCGACGGCGCCAAGACGGTGTTCGAGGAACTCGCCGAAGGCCGCGACATCCTGCAAATCGGCAAATTCGAAATGCCGAGCCGCGCCTACATCGGTCGCTTCAACTTCAAGGGCGCCGATCAGGGCAAACAGGTCGGCAACCTCTCCGGCGGCGAACGCGGTCGCCTGCACTTGGCGAAAACGCTGATGACCGGCGGCAACGTCCTACTGCTAGACGAACCCTCGAACGACCTCGACGTCGAAACCCTGCGCGCCCTCGAAGACGCCCTGCTCGAATTCGCCGGCTCGGCGCTGGTCATCTCCCACGACCGCTGGTTCCTCGACCGCATCTGCACCCACATCCTCGCCTGCGAAGGCGATTCGCAATGGGCGTTCTACGCCGGCAATTATCAGGAATACGAGGAAGACAAGAAGAAGCGCCTTGGCGAAGAAGCGGCGAAACCGAAGCGGATTCGGTATAAGCCGATTGCGCGGTGAATCATCGCCCATGCCAATAGCGCGGGCTGACCGCGCGCCAGAGCGTGGTTTCCAGCTTGCCGTTTTTCGCTTCCAGCGACACCATGCCGCTCGCATCAGTACGCAGATTTTGCGCCCCGGCTTCCTGCCAGCGCGACAGCACTTGCGGATGCGGATGGCCGTAGCGGTTGCGGTAGCCCGCCGAGAAAATCGCCGCTTGCGGGCGCACGGCGGCGACGAAGGGCGAGGACGACGACGATTTGCTGCCGTGGTGGGCGGCGACGACGGCGGAACTTGCCAACGTAGCGCCGTAGCGGTTCACCAAATCGTATTCGCCGCCGGATTCGATGTCGCCGGTCAGAAGCAGCGACGCGCCGCCCTGTCCGGTAACGCGCAGCACGCACGATTGCGCGTTGGCGCGTTTGCCGGCGGGCAGCGCGTCGGGGGCGAGAACGACGAAATCGACGCCATCCCATTGCCAGCGCAAACCGGCGACGCACGCGGGTAGGCCGGAGGATTCACCCTCGATTACCTGCGCGACGTCGACGCGTTTCCTCACGCTTGCCAGCCCGCCGGAGTGGTCGGCGTCGTCGTGCGAAATCGCCACCGCGTCGAGGCGCGTCACCCCCATTGCACGCAGGTATGGCGCCACCACCCGTTCGCCCGCGTCGCTGGCGCGTCCGTAGAGCGGGCCGCTGTCGTAGAGGAAGTCGTGCGTCGCGGTCTGCACGTGCACCGCCAACCCCTGCCCGACGTCGAGCACGGCGGCGCGAAAGTCGTCCGACTGTGGGCGCGGCGGCTGCCAGAGAAAGAAACCGCCCAACACCGCGACTGCTGCGAGCTTGCCCGGCGTGCCGCGCGGCAGAATCGTCAACAGCGCCGCCAGCGTCGCCGCCGTCAGCAGCCACGGCGGCGGCAAGGCTTGTTCGTGCAACGCCAGCGGCGACGAGGAAAGCCACGCCAGCGCCGCCATCATCCACGTCGTCAGCGTGTGCGCGAGTTCGAGCAGCCATGTCGCGGGCAAGAGCGCCGCGAGCAGCGTCAGCGGTGCGATGGCGAAACTCACCGCCGGAATGGCGAAGGCGTTGGCGAGCGGCGCGACGAGCGAGAAGCCCTGAAACAGCGCCGCCAGCACCGGCACGGTAGCGAAGGTAATCGCCAGTTGCAGACGCGTCGCCGCCCGCCAACCGCTTGGCGGGGCGACGCGTCCGCCCGCGACCAGCAGAATCACCGCCACCGCGCCGAACGAGAGCCAGAACCCCGCCGTCAGCGGCGCCCACGGGTCGAACGCCAGCACCGCCGCGAGCGCCAACGCCAGCACGTTGCGCGCGCCGGTTTCGCGCCGCGCCGCGATGGCCACGGCAGCCACCGCCAGCATCACCAGCGCCCGCTGCACCGGAATGCCCAAACCGGCGAGCAGCGCGTAACACCCGGCGGCGACCAGCCCCGCCACCGCCGCCGCCACCCGCGCCGGACAGCGCAGGACGAGCCACGGCGCGCGCCGCCACAGCGCCATGCAGAAACCGCCCACCGCCAGCGCCACCAGCGACACGTGCAGACCGGAAATCGCCACCAGATGCTGCACGCCGGTACGGCGCAGGATTTCCCACTGTTCGGTCGGAATCGCGTTCTGGTCGCCGATGGCGAGCGCGGTCAGGATGCCGCGATACGGCGCCTCCGGCAGCGCCGCCGCGAAACGCGCCCGAATACTTGCACGCAGGCGATGCACGCCGTTCATGAAACCGCCCGCGTCGGCGGTCAGACGTTCGCCGTCGCCGCGCACGTTGCCGGTGGCGCGCAGGCCGCGCTCCAACAACCACGCCTCGTAGTCGAAACCGCCCGGATTCGCCGACCCGTGCGGCAGCCGCAGACGCACCGGCAAACGCCAACGCTCGCCCGGCTGCAAATCCGGCACGACGCGCACCTTGGCGCGCTCGCCGTATCCCCACGTGCGATACCACGACAACGACACCCGACGCGGCACGCTGGAGGAAGCTTGCCCCTGCGCGACATCGCCTTCGCCGTCGACACTCTCGACCGCGAAAACGAACCGCACTCCGTCGCCGTTGTCGTCGGGCAGCGAGGCTACCGTGCCGACCAACGACAAATCGCGTCCCTCCAGCGCCGGGTCGAGCGCGTCGTTCATGCGCGCCTCCGCCCGCCATGCCGCGTAGCCGTAGCCCATGAGCAACGCCGCAGCCAGAGCGAGCGCGCGCCATTTCGCAACCTCGCGCGTCGTCCGCGCCCGTCGCAGCCGCGACGCGCTCACAACGAGCGCGGCGAGCGCCGCCAAGGCAGGCAGCCAGCCCCAACCCGCCCACGACGGCAAAGCCGCCGCCATTTGCAGCAGCCAGACGCCGAACAAAATGCAAAATACATTCGCACACATGCATACAATGATGCCATAAATATGAAAAGCCGTTACTATGTCCGTTCTTTGTCATACACAATCACAGAACACCATGTCCAAACTCCCCTACACTGCCCGCAACGACCCCAAGTTGTCGAAGAACCCGGACGGCAGCAAAAATGGACGCCCCGAATGATTGCTGATTTGCCATCGACCAATTTTTTGACGAACGACCGTCCAAAAGTGGGCGATGTGTGTGTGTCAAACTTGTTCTAGTCCCACCAAGGGACTAAAATCGTGACATGAACATCGTCGCTATCCGAGTTCTTCGCGCCTACTGGCAACGCCACCCCACCACCGAATCGCACCTTCGGGCGTGGATTGCCGAAGCGCAAGCGGCGCGGTGGATGCAGCCGGCGGAGATCAAGGCGCAGTATCACAACGCCAGCATCCTGAAAAACCGGCGCGCGGTGTTCAACATTCAAGGCAACAAGCATCGACTGGTGGTGGCGCTGGCCTATCGGCAGCAGGCTATCTACGTCAAATTCATCGGCACGCACGAAGAGTATGACGCCATCGACGCCGAAACTGTCGAACTGGAGATTTGACCATGGATAACATCCACCCGATCCACACCGAGCGTGACTATGAACGCGCACTGAAAGATGTAGAAACCTATTTCGACAACGAACCCGCCCCCGGCAGCCCGGAGGAGGAACGTTTTGAAGTGCTGCTCGCGCTCATCAAGGTGTGGGAGGATGCGCATTACCCCATCGACCCGCCCGATCCTGTCGACGCAATCAAGTTCCGCATGGAACAGGCCGGATTGACGCCGAAGGATTTGATGCCCGCCATCGGGCGCCTGAACCGCGTCTATGAAGTCCTGAACGGCAAACGCTCGCTCACCCTGCCGATGATCTGGAAACTGAACGACCTGTTCGGCATTCCGCTTGAGAGTCTGATTCGACCGCCCAAAGCGGCATAAACGCTATTGCCATTGACGAAATTCGCAATCTGCTCCGTCACTCCCGCGAAAGCGGGTATCGAACAGTGCGATAGTGGCGACGACCACCGGCTAGCGGATTATCAGCCCCAAGGACAGCACATGACAAATCAATCGTTGCCTGTCCCAGATTATTTTTATTAATTAGCATGAACTAATATGCGTTTACAAAGAAAATCATATAAATCAATGGGAATCAATGGGGACAGACCACGATTAAATTTCTTTCTCATCTTTTCGGCTCCTTTTCATTAATCGTGGTCTGAAAATCATCTAGCCGGCCTCCCGCCACCGTGAGGCAGCGGGGTTAAAGTGAGTTTGCGAACTTGCATTAACCACTGGAGGCCAAGATGAAATATAGCGGAATCGACCTGCACTCGAACAACTGTGTGGTGACGCTGACCGACGAGCGGGATCGGGTGGTGGTGGAAAAACGTCTTCCCAACGAACTGCGGCAGGTGCTCTCAGTGCTGCTGCCATGGCGGGACGAATTGGCTGGGGTCGTGGTCGAATCGACCTACAACTGGTACTGGCTCGTCGACGGCTTGCAGGCGGCGGGATTCATCGTGCATTTGGCCAACACGGTGGCGATCAAGAAATACGAAGGACTCAAGCACAGCGGCGACGAAGCCGACGCGCGCTACCTCGCGCACCTGCTGCGCTTGGGGATTCTGCCCACGGGCACGATTCTGCCACCTGCCTTGCGTGCGGTGCGCGACCTGGCTCGCAAACGCATGCAGTTGGTTCGGAGCCGAACCCTGCACATCCTCGCCGTGGAGAACATCTTCGCGCGCCAACTGGGCATGCGTGTTGCCAGCCACCAGATCAAAAGTTTGACGGTAAAAGACGTTGCCCCAATGGGGCTGTCCGAAGAAGTCACCGCCGCGCTCGAAGCCAACGTGGCCGTCATCGAGACGACCAACGCCCAAATCTCGCGGCTGGAAGAGCGCCTGCACGCAAAAATCGGCGCGCGTCCTGAATTCGCGCTGCTCACCAGCATTCCCGGCGTCGGGCGGGTGCTGGCGACGACGATTCTGTTGGAAATCGGCATGATCGAGCGGTTCGCCTCGGCGGGCAACTTCGCTTCCTACGCGCGTTGCGTGGGCAGCGCCTACACGAGCAACGGCAGGAAAAAAGGCGAAGGCAACACCAAGAACGGCAACAAGTATCTGTCGTGGGCCTTCGTGGAGGCGGCCAACTTCGCCCGGCGCTATTGCGAAGAAGCCAAGCGGTTCTATGAACGCAAGCGGGCCAGAACGAACAACGTCGTCGCCACCAAGGCGCTGGCGCACAAGCTGGCGCGGGCGTGTTACCACATTCTGAAGGAGCATCGACCGTTTGAGATGAATCGCTGCTTCGCATGAGTCAAGACGGCGCCGGTGAGTCCGAATTAGGGATTGGAACCCAACCACCGGGTCTGAATGGAGCACCGGCTGCCGTCGCTGTTTGCAGCATCAGCGGATCGCCCACGACGTGAGCCGACAAGGGATTGGCGCCAGCACACCGGCAGCCACGGGTCTGTGAAAAGTCTATTGGACGCGGCGTGGCACCAACGTTCTTCTGGGGCGGCTTGAGCCGCCACGGCGACAGACGGCAGCATCGTCGCTCGCTTGATCCTGATGGGTGTCTGGCGCGATTCGTCGCAGCCAAGCAGTGAAGAAACGGGCGCGTTCGGCGGCTTGCAGACAGTTGAAGCTCAGAAACGCCGGCTTGCGCCGACGTTTGGGAAAGTTTTACTCACTTGACTACAGCCGGCTAATGGGTGTCCCGTATTATTTCCGAACTTGAAGTTCGTAATACCCGCATCCTTAAAGACCTGGCTGTAGTATGCTGCAAACTCTGCGCTGTTCGTATGGTAAGTAAATAGGGCAGTGAAGTACCCCCCATTGTTTCACCTATTTAGAATTTTTTATTTGAAGAATGACGTTGTTCCAATACCGTACTGCTTCAATATGCTGTTTGCGCGTAAGAACCGCTTTGTTCCTTGGATCAGTCGGACTTCCACCCAGAATCACCGGCTGGATTTCAAAGATTTCTTTGTTGGCACAGTCCTGCACATGGTTTTTACGGATGTCGTTTGGGTGTGGCATCATTCTAAACTCAAAAAGCGTTTCCAAAAAAGCGTTGAAGGTTGCTCCCAACGGTTGAATCAATTCTAACTCCATACCAACAAATGGAACAGAGACGATGAATTTGGATTCAGTACGCATATCGAAGGCGAACGCTTCATCACCGCCGTCCGAGCCAAAGAGAAAGAGTCCCGGCGCATAGTCGGCAACCTGATAGGCCTTGTTCATTTCGATCAGGTCGCCGACACGCCAGAGGATGAGATAAGCATTTCCGATGAAACCTTCGCCCCCATCCGTTTGCTGTAAGAATCGCACATAGTTATCCGGTAGGCACAATCCAGAATCGCTTTCCAGTTTTCGGATGAATGAGACATTCATTGGCGGATTGCCATTGAACTTTGAAAGCAGCCTTTCCTTGTCTGCCAGATTCATGGTCATTTGCCCTGTAAGTTGCGTTGCAGCGAAGCGGAAACCCAGCAATGGCGATTGCTGCCATGTTTTCAGCCCGGCCCGCGCGCCTGAACGGAGAATCGCCGGGCGATGAAGGCCGACGCCCGGCGAAACCCCCATAACCTCTTTGTTTCGGACTTGATCCGGAATCCAGTTCATCGATCTGATTTTTCGAGGCCGTTGCCCTCCCCCGCGAGGGGGAGAGTTGCGGTTCGCCGGGCGTCGGCCTTGGCATCGCCCGGCGTGGGAAAAAGTCTTCACACGGACAGTCGGTTTTGCTAGAATACTGGGCTTCGCGGAGAGGTGGCAGAGTGGTCGATTGTACCTGACTCGAAATCAGGCGATGCCTACGGCATCCGAGGGTTCGAATCCCTCCCTCTCCGCCAATGAATAATCCGAAGCAGTCCGATACAGGCCGGAAAACCAAGTAAAAACAAGGTTTCCGGCCTTTTTCTTGTCCGATGCAGTCTTGCTATGTCCGGTTGTTTTGGGTACCATTTTGGGTACCAGACTTTTCAGGAGTGGGTACCATGCCAAAACGGACAGTCCCCTTGACAGACAAGCAGGTACAGAA
>JAISSY010000165.1 GCA_031272995.1 Azoarcus sp. | reverse complement strand
TGAATGAACATCATTGCGGCGATTGTAAAGAGCTTGCAGAAGGTCGAGAACGGGTCGCTCATGGACGTGTTGGAGGCAGTGCGGCGCGAGGTAGCAGGTCGTGATGTTGGCAATGAATTCGCCGATGCGCTCGGAGACCACGATACAGACTCTTTCGACCCTGACTTCGGTGACATTACTGACGAGTCGGACTCATCGTCCGACGACAACTCCCGTCCGCGATTCCCTGCGTTCAGTTTGAGCGACAGATGGCGATAACTCGCCCCGCGCGCGCATACGACCGCCGCGAGGTTGAACGGCAGCGAGCCGACGGTTCTCACCATGCGTTACCCGAATGGTGCACAAATGTCACCCGGAGGATAAGACGAAGGCGTCGCGGTGTGCGGACACCCAACCAACCTGGACATCAATCGTCTTCCCACGAATCGCGCTCCTCGGCGATTTGTGCGTCGATCTCCTCGCGGCTGCGGCCACTGGGTGCCTGTTGTTTGAGCCACGCCGAGAATTCTCGTAAGGACATGCCTGAGGTCGCTTCCGATTTGGACTTCGCCAATACGACGATTTCAGCCTCTCCAAACGGAAAGCTGTCCGGCAGAACGACCTGAAGGCGGCGATTTGCCGGGATATAGGTTTCGAGCTTGTAAACCTGCATGGGGAAGGTTCCTTGCTTGCCGCACAAAGCGCGCATGGCATTGTTTCATGCTTTCAGACCAAGAACAGTGCCCTCGGCGACACCTGCCGTGACTTTGACAAACTGGTTCGCTCTTTTTTTTGTTGGATCGCGGTGGGGGCAATGTGCATCTTTTGCACATTACTTTTTCCCTCCAGATCTCCATCCTTAAAAATGACGGCAATGTGGCGCCTGATCGTGCTGCGGTTGCATCAGATGTAAATTCAGTTGTTGCAAATTTTGCAACACATCTGCGAACCCACGGGGCGCGCGGCAAGCTTGCCGCCGGCGGCGGATTCATCGCCTACAATCCCGCCCATGAACACCTCCACCCCGCTCGACCCGCATGATTCCCCGCTCGGCAGGCGCGTCGCCTACCGCGACACCTACGCGCCCGAATTGCTTTTTCCCATCGCGCGGCAGAGCAAGCGCGACGAGTTGGGCGTGCGCGACGGGGCGCTGCCGTTCGTGGGCGAGGATTTGTGGAACGCTTACGAATTGTCGTGGCTCGATGCGCGCGGCAAGCCGGTGGCGGCGTTGGGGCGCTTTCGCTTTCCGGCGCACAGCCCGAATCTGGTCGAATCGAAGTCGCTCAAGCTCTATCTCAATTCGTTCAACCAGACGCGCATGGCGGACGCGGAGGCGGTGCGCGCCGTCATCGGGCGCGATTTGTCCGCCGCCGCCGGGGCGGAGACGACGGTGGAGGTGATGCCGCTCACGGCGCTGCCGCAGCGGCGCTTTGCGACGCCGGAGGGGGTGTGCCTCGATGCGCTCGACGTCGACATCGACGTTTATCGCCCGCAGGCGGATTTTCTGCGCGCCGGGGGCGCTGCGGTGCGCGAGACGCTTTACACCCATCTGCTGAAATCCAACTGCCCGGTCACCGGCCAGCCGGATTGGGCGATGCTGGCAGTGCGCTACGCCGGGCCGGCCATCGAGCGCGCCGGGCTGCTGCGCTACGTGGTGTCGTTCCGCCAGCACGAGGAATTCCACGAGCAATGCGTCGAACGGATTTTCTGCGACCTGCTGGCGCGCTGCCGCCCGACGGCGCTGGCGGTGTGGGCGCGCTACACGCGGCGCGGCGGGCTGGACATCAACCCGTGGCGCGCCACGCCCGGCGAGGCCGAAGGCTGGCGCGACGGGTTCGACATGGACGAAATCCGCCAATGAGCGGCAAGCGCGCCGAGGCGGCGGTCGAGGCCGGTTTCCCGTGCTGGCGGGCGCGGCTGGAACTGGAATTCGCCCGCCGCGACGCGCGCAGCGTGCTGGCGCGGCGCGCGCACGACGGGCCGCTGGTGGTGCAGAAGGCGCTGCATCCGGAGGGCGACGCGGTGTGCCATGCCGTCGTCGTGCATCCGCCGGGCGGCGTCGCCAGCGGCGACCGACTCGAAATCGACGTGACGGTGGCAGCGGGCGCGCACGCGCTGCTCACCACGCCGGGCGCGACCAAGTGGTATCGCAGCCGGGGCGGGGCGGCGGGCAGCGAGGGCGAAGTCGAACGCAGCCGCCAAGCGCTCGTGGCGCGAGTGGCGGCGGGCGCGACGCTGGAATGGCTGCCGCAGGAGAACATCGTTTTCGACGCCGCGCGCGCCGAACTCGATACCCGGCTGGAACTGGCGCGCGGCGCGCGCATGGTGGGATGGGAAATCGTCTGCCTTGGCCGCAGCGCCAGCGGCGAGCGTTTCACGCGGGGGGAACTGGCGCAGCGCACCGAGTTGTTCATCGACGGCCGCCTCGTCTGGCGCGAGCGCGGCACGCTCGATGGCGGCGGCGATTTGCTGCGCTCGCCGGTCGGGCTGGACGGCAAAACGGTTTACGGAACGCTGTGGCTCGCCGGACTTGCGCCGGAACGCGCCCTGCTCGAACGCCTGCGCGCCGTCGCGGTCGCGGGCGTCGTCTGCGGCGTCACCGCCTTGCCGGAAGTCACCCTCGCGCGCGCGCTGGCCGACGACGGCGAAGCCCTGCGCGCCTGTTTCGCCGCGCTCTGGCGCGAAGCGCGTCCGGGTTGGTTGGGGCGCGAAGCAATCCCGCCCCGCATCTGGGCGACCTGAATGCAATCGTCGCGGGGCTTCCATCCGGGCGAAATGCGACGATAATGCTCACCACCGCACGCCACCCGCGCCGCAAGGAGTCGAAGATGGACCTCACCCCCCGCGAAAAGGACAAGCTGCTGCTTTTCACCGCCGCGCTGCTGGCGGAACGCCGCAAGGCGCGCGGACTCAAGCTCAATTACCCGGAAGCGGTCGCCTACATCAGCGCGGCCATCATGGAGGGCGCGCGCGACGGCAAAACCGTCGCCGAACTGATGAGCCACGGCGCCACCCTCCTGAGCCGCGCCGACGTCATGGACGGCGTGCCGGAAATGATTCCCGACGTGCAGGTGGAAGCGACCTTCCCCGACGGAACCAAGCTCGTCACCGTGCACCAGCCCATCGCCTGAGGGCGGGGCGCATCCCCAAAGACCCAAGGAGACAGCCATGACCGTGACCTATTATCAACTCGCCATCCTCGGCAACGTCCGCGCGCTCGAAAACCTCGCCCACCTGCTCGACAAGGGTGCCGAATACGCGCGCGCCAACAAAATCGAAGAATCGGCGCTGCTCGAAGCGCGGCTGTTTCCGGACATGTTCAACTTCGCGCGTCAGGTGCGTATGGTCTGCGACATGAGCCGTCTGGCGGTGTCGTGGCTCACCGGCAAGGAAACGCCGAAGTTCGCCGACGACGAAAAAAGTTTCGCCGACCTCAAAACCCGCATCGCCAATTCCATCGCTTGGCTGAAAACCTTCGGCGAGGCCGATTTCAAGGACAGCCCGACGCGCGAAGTGCGTCTGCCGTGGGCGCCGGACAAGGCGTATCGCGGCGAAGTCTTTCTGCTGCAACACGCGATTCCCAACATCTATTTCCACCTGACCACGGCCTACGACCTGCTGCGCCACAACGGCGTGCCCATCGGCAAGGCCGATTACCTCGGCCAGATTGGCTGACAAGAGGACGAAAACCATGCGCTCCCCGCTCAAGCAATTGTTGCCGCTCGTCTTGCTGTTCGGCGCCACCGCCGCTTCCGCGCACGTCGGTCACGACCACGGCGATGTCGGCTTCGCCGCCGGCTTCCTGCATCCGTTCTCCGGACTGGACCACCTCGCCGCCATGCTCGCGGTCGGGGTGTGGAGCGCGATGACGACGCGGCGCATCTGGGTCGCGCCGCTGTCGTTCGCGGCGCTGTTGCTGGTCGGCGCGATTCTCGGCGTCGTCGGCGTGTCCTTGCCGGCGGTCGAACCGACGATTGCCGCCTCGCTGTTGGTGTTCGGTCTGCTGCTGGCGACGCAGGCGAAATTCCCGGCGACGGCGGGGGCGCTCATCGTCGGCCTGTTCGCCGTTTTCCACGGCGCGGCGCACGGCGTCGAACTCGGAAGTTCGGCTCACGTCGCGGCGGCGCTCGCCGGCATGGTGCTCGGCACGGCGACGATTCACGTCGGCGGACTCGTCCTCGGCCGCGCCCTGCTCAGGCACAGCGTCATCGGCGCGCGCGCCCTTGGCGGCGCGGTTTCCTGCCTCGGCGTCGGCCTCTTGGCCGCTCTGGTCTGAAACCCTGAAATCTTTGCGACGCGAGGACTCCCCATGATTCCCGGCGAAATCCTGAGCGAAGACGGCGAAATCGAACTCAACGCGGGGCGTCCCGTGACCACGCTCACCGTCAAGAACACCGGCGACCGCCCGATACAGGTCGGCTCGCATTTCCACTTCTTCGAGGCCAACGACGCCCTCGAATTCGAGCGTGCCCGCGCCCGTGGCCTGCGCCTGAATATCGCCGCCGGCACGGCCGTGCGCTTCGAGCCGGGGCAGAGCCGCACCGTCGAACTGGTGCCGTTCGCGGGCGAGCGCGTCGTTTACGGTTTTCAGGGGCGGGTGCAGGGCAAGCTGTAAGCCGCTCGTAGCCGCTCCGCCGGTTGCCAAATTCCCGTGACAACGAGGAAGATACGGCCTTTCCGTTTTCCCCGCCCGGACGCCGCCATGGAATCGACCCGCATCCTGCTCGAAGCCCACGAAATTCCGACCCACTGGTACAACGTCGCCGCCGACCTGCCGTCGCCGCCCGCGCCGCCGATGGGGCCGGATGGCGCGCCGGTCAAGCCTGAACAACTGGCGGCCATCTTTCCGCCCGCCATCATCGAGCAGGAGATGAGCGCGCAACGCTGGATAGAAATCCCGCAGGAAGTGCGCGAAATCTTCCGCCTCTGGCGTCCGTCGCCGCTGGTGCGCGCGGTGCGGCTGGAAGCGGCGCTTGGCACGCCCGCGAAGATTTTCTTCAAATACGAAGGCGTCTCGCCCGCCGGTTCGCACAAGCCGAATTCCGCCGTGCCGCAGGCGTACTTCAACAAGCAGGCGGGCATCAAGCGCCTGACCACCGAAACCGGCGCCGGGCAATGGGGTTCGTCGTTGGCGCTGGCCGGGCAGTTGTTCGGGATGGAAGTGCGCGTCTACATGGTCAAGGTGAGCTACGAGCAAAAGCCCTATCGCCGCCTGATGATGCAAACGTGGGGCGCGGAAGTCTTTTCGAGTCCGTCCAATCTCACCCAGACCGGGCGCAAGGCGCTGGCCGAGATTCCCGACACGCCGGGTTCTCTCGGTCTGGCGATTTCGGAGGCGGTCGAGGAAGCGGCGGGGCGCGCCGACACCAATTACGCGCTCGGCTCGGTGCTCAACCACGTCGTCGTCCATCAGAGCATCATCGGTCTGGAAGCCAAGAAGCAGTTCGACAAAATCGGCCTGTATCCCGACGTAATCGTCGCCCCCTGCGGCGGCGGCTCCAGTTTCGGCGGCATCGCGCTGCCCTTCCTCGGCGACAAGGCCGCCGGCGACAAGCGCGCCGAAAAACTGCGCGCCGTCGCGGTGGAGCCGTCCTCCTGCCCCAGTCTCACCAAGGGCCTCTACACCTACGATTTCGGCGACAGTTCCGGCTTCACGCCGATGATGAAGATGTACACCCTCGGCCACGATTTCGTTCCCCCCGGCATCCACGCCGGCGGCCTGCGCTATCACGGCTGCTCGCAACTGCTCTCGCAGCTCTATCACGAGGGCTTGATTGAAGCCGTCGCCGTGCCGCAACTGGCCACGTTCGACGCCGGAGTGCAATTCGCGCGCTGCGAAGGCATCATCCCCGCCCCCGAATCCTGCCACGCCATCCGCGTCGCCATCGACGAAGCCCTGCGCTGCAAGCAGACCGGCGAGGCGAAGACGATTCTGTTCAACCTCACCGGCCATGGCCACTTCGACATGAGTTCCTACGAGCGTTATTTCTCCGGCGAACTGGAGGATTTCGACTACCCGGCGGAAGAAGTGCAGAAGCTGTTGGCGAAGCTGCCGAAGGTGGGCTAGAGCGCGAACACCAGCAACCGCGTGCGGCGGCGGTCGTCGACCTCGACGACGCGCTGCGGTTCGACCCCCGGAATGGCGAAGCTGTTGCTCACCAGCACGCTGCCCGGTTTCATCTCGCGCCGCGCTTTTTCCCACACCTCGGCCATCGGCACCGGCGAGAGAAAAGCGTAAACGACATCGAACTCCGCCCACGAGCGCGCGAAGAAATCGCCGCGCGCCACCGTGACGTTCGCCAATTTGCGCGTCCGCAGCCACGCCAGCGCGCACGGCGCGGGAGCGTTTTCGATGCCGGTCAGCCGCAAGTCCGCCCGCTTTTGCGCCAGCGCGACGAGCAGGGAGCCGACGCCGCAGCCGATGTCGAGCACGGCGGCGCCCGTCGGCAGCAACTCCGCCACCGCGTCGGCGGTCTTGCGATTGGTCAGAAACAGCGGCACCTGCGTGCGAAAGCTGCTCCAATAAACCAGCGCCAACGCCACGAACGCCGCCAGCCACGCCCACGACGGAATCCCCAACGCCAGCGTCGCCACCGCCAAGGGCGTGAAAACGAGGTGAATCGGCAACCACCACCGCGCGCTACGCAACCCCGCCGCGACAACGACGGCGGCCACCGCCTGCGCAAAAACCAGCGGCCAGATTCCGGCGGACAGCAAACCGAAACGGGCGAGCAGCCACGCCACGAACCAGCCGCCGAGTTGTGCGAGTAATGCCTTGAGGGCGGGTGGCATGTCACTTACCTTGCGACCGTTTCAACACCGCCCTCAAATACTCCCCCGTATAACTCCCCTCGCACGCCGCCACCGTTTCCGGGGTGCCGGCGCAGACGAGGGCACCGCCGTCGTTGCCGCCTTCGGGGCCGAGGTCGATTATCCAGTCTGCGGTTTTGATGACGTCGAGGTTGTGTTCGATGACCACGATGGTGTTGCCGTGGTCGCGCAGGCGCAGCAGGACGCGCAGCAGCAGTTCCACGTCCTGAAAATGCAGGCCGGTGGTGGGTTCGTCGAGGATGTAGAGGGT
>JAISSY010000129.1 GCA_031272995.1 Azoarcus sp. | reverse complement strand
TCGACGCGCTCGCCGAGGGTGGCGATTTTGGCGGTTTCGACGTTGATGTCGTAGTTGGCCAGCACCTCGGCGACGCTGAACAGCAGGCCGGGGCGGTCGGCGGCTTCGATGGAGAGCAGGTAGTGGCGGTTGGCTTCGTCGGGGCGCAGGCTGACTTGCGGGGCGATGGGGAAGTGCTTCATTTGCCGCGACAAGCGACCCTGCGACGGACGCACCACCTTGTCGGGGTTTTGCAGCACTTCGGTAAGGTCGTGCTCGATGAGCGAAACAATGTCGCGGTAGTTGTCGTCGTCGTCGGTGTTCTGCAGGATGAAGCTGTCGAGCGCGTGGCCGCGACGGGTGGTGTGCACCTTGGCGTCGAGAATCGAAAAGCCCATGCGGCTGAAAAAGCCGGTGAGGCGCATGAACAGGTATTTCTGGTCGGGGGCGTAGACCATCACTTGCAGGCCGACGCCGCCCTCGAAGACGCGCGCCTTCACGACCGGCTCCGGCGTGTCGACGCGGTAGTAGAGCATACGCGTGTGCCAGGCGATTTCTTCCGACGAGTGGCGCATGAAGTAAACGGTGTCGAGCGTCTCCCACAACTCATCTTCGACGCCGTTGCGCAGGCCGTGATAGCGCAGCAACTGGCGCGCGTATTCGATGCGGTCGTCCTGACGCAGCGCCTGTTCGGGCGTGGCGCCGCGCAGCAGGCGTTGGGTGGCGAAGTAGAGGTCTTCGAGCAGCTTGCCTTTCCAGCCGTTCCACACCTTGGGGCTGGTGCCGCGAATGTCGGCGTGGGTGAGCAGATAAAGCCCGGTCAAGCGACGCTCGTCGCCGACGACCTCCGCGAAGCGCGCCACGGTTTGCGGGTCGGTGGTGTCCTCTTTTTGCGCCACGTGCGACATGGTGAGGTGGTGGCGCACCAGCCACACCACCAGTTCGGTGTCTTCAGGTGCGAGTTCGTGCGTCTCGCAGAATTCGCGCGCATCGGCCATGCCGAGCACGGAATGGTTGCCGCCGCGTCCCTTGGCGATGTCGTGGAACAGCACCGCGACGTAGAGCAGCCAGTGCGACTCGAAGCCGAGGATGAGCCGCGTCATCAGCGGGTATTCGTGCGCGTGTTCGCCCATGGTGAAGCGGCGCATGTTGCGCAACACCATCAGGGTGTGCTGGTCGACGGTGTAAATGTGGAAGAGGTCGTGCTGCATCTGCCCCTGAATGCGCTGCCAGGCCGGCAGATAGCGCGACAGGATGCCGTTCTGGTTCATCGAGCGGAAGCTGTGCACGATGCCGCGCTTCGCTTGCAGCAGTTCGACGAATTTGGCGCGATTGCCGGGGTCGGCGCGGAAAGCGTCGTCGATGTGGGTGCGCCCCACCCACAGCGCGCGCAGGGTGCGGGCGGTGACGCCTTTCAGTTCGGAGCGTTGTTGCAGGATTTGGTAGCACTCGAAAAGCGCCGAGGGGTCGTGCTCGAACAATTTTTCTTCACGCACGTCGAGCAGGTCGCGCACTACCTGAAAGTGGGGGCCGATGACGATGGCCGGGTATTTGGCGCCGGGGAGGATTTCGCTTTCGTAGTTGAGCAGCAGGATGCCGTTGATTTGGGTGAGCTTCTGCGCCGTTTGGTAATAATCCTGCATGAGGATTTCGGAGGCGCGCTTGGCGCCGGTGGCGGCGATGCCCATCGCCTGGGCGAGTTTTTCCTGCACGTCGAACAGCAAGCGGTCTTCGGCGCGTCCGGTGAGGTAATGCAGGCGGATGCGCACGTGTTGCAGGAAGCGTTCGCAGCCGCGCAAATCGCTCGCCTCGCTGCCGAGGATGAGGCGGCGCTTCGCCAGTTCGCGCCAGTTGCCGCCCAGACCGGCGGCGCGGGAGATCCAGCCCAACAGTTGCAAATCGCGCAGGCCGCCGGGGCTTTCCTTGCAGTTCGGCTCCAGCGAGTAGGGGGTGTAGTCGTAGCGCGCGTAGCGTTGTTCGCGTTCCAGCAGCTTGGCGCGGTAGAACCCGGTGGGGTCGAGTTGCTTGTCGTACTGGCGCTTGAAGTGCTCGAACAGCACGAGGTCGCCGGCAATCAGGCGCGCTTCGAGCAGATTGGTCTGCACGGTGATGTCGGTGCGCGCCGCTTCCAGACATTCGTCGACGGTGCGCACGCTATGACCGATTTCCAGCCCGACGTCCCAGAGCGCGCCGACCAGTGCTTCGAGGCGGGCGCGCAATTCCTCGTCGGGCGACAGCGGCAGCAGCACCAGCAAATCGACGTCGGAATGCGGATACAACTCGCCGCGCCCGTAGCCGCCGACCGCCACCAGCGCGGCGTAAATCGGCATCTGACAGGCGTCCCACAGGCGCGCGATGGCGCCGTCGATGAGCGCGGCGTGCCCCTGCAACAGCAGGGTGGTGATGGGGTTGGTTTCGTAATCGACCCGCAGCGAGGCGCGTCCGGCTTCGATGCGGGCGCGTTCTTCGGCGATGTGCGGTTTGAGGTCGGGAACGCGGAAGGCGTCGTCCATGTTGGACTCAGGGTTGGGGCGCGGAGGGCAGAGCGGCGATGGCGCGCGCGGTGTTCTCGGCGAGCGCGCCGGTAATCAGCTTGGGCGGAGGTTCGCAACCGGCGGAAAGCGACAGCACTTCGGCGCCGGTTTCGGTGACCAGTATCGTGTGCTCGAACTGCGCCGACAGGCTGCGGTCCTTGGTGACTATCGTCCAACCGTCGGGCAATTCGGAAATCGCCGCCTTGCCGGCGTTGATCATCGGTTCGATGGTGAAAATCATCCCCGGTTTCAGTTCGGGGCCAGAACCCCGCGTGCCGTAGTGCAGCACCTGCGGTTCCTCGTGGAAGCGCCGCCCGATGCCGTGGCCGCAGAATTCACGCACCACCGAGAAGCCGTTGCCCTCGGCGTGGCGCTGGATGACGTGACCGATGTCGCCGAGATGCGCCCCGCCGCGCACGGCGGCGATGCCCAACCACATGCACTCGAAAGTCACCTGACACAAGCGACGAGCGAAAATCGACCCCTCGCCGACGATGAACATGCGGCTGGTGTCGCCGAAAAAGCCGTTCGGCGTGACGACGGTCACGTCGATGTTGAGGATGTCGCCTTTCTTGAGCGCCTTGCCGCCGGGAATGCCGTGGCACACCTGATGGTTGAGCGAGGTGCAGATCGAGGCCGGGTAGGGCGAATAGCCGGGCGGCTGATAGTTGAGCGTCGCCGAGGTGGTGTGCTGCACCTGCGTCATGTAGTCGCTGCACAACTGGTCGAGTTTGCCGGTCGTGACGCCCGCCTTGACGAAGGGGGTGACGTAATCGAGCACTTCCGCCGCCAGACGGCAGGCGAGGCGCATTTCCGTGATTTCTTCCGGGGTCTTGATACCGATGCTCATGTCGGGGCGCGGTCTTGAAAACAGCTAAGGCTAGCGCATAGCGCGCGCACGGGCAAACATGGATGCCGCGGCCGCGGCGGTGAAAAGTCGCAAAAACCTTGGTTGAGTGCGACGGGGACGGGTGCTAGAATCGCGCGCTCATCTTTATGGACATTTCCGTAAAGACGAAATTCGCACGCCGGATCGTCGGGGTCCGCGGCTCCACGCAGATAGAAGCGGGAGCGGCGGCGCTGGTCGGATATATGAATATGTGTCCGACCCGATTCGGCGGAGGTCAACCCTGAAAATTTGGAGCAACAAGAATGTCTGTCACGATGCGTCAGATGCTCGAAGCGGGCGTCCACTTCGGTCACCAAACCCGCTTCTGGAACCCGAAGATGGCGCAATACATCTTCGGCCAACGTAACAAGATCCACATCGTCAATCTCGAAAAGACGCTGGTCAAATACAACGAAGCGATGGATTTCGTGCGCAAGCTCGCGGCCAACCGCGGCACGATCCTCTTCGTCAGCACCAAGCGTCAGGCGCGCGAGATTCTCGCCGAGGAAGCCAAGCGCGCCGGTATGCCCTACGTCGACGAACGCTGGCTCGGCGGCATGCTCACCAACTTCAAGACCGTCAAGCAGTCGATCAAGCGCCTGAAGGAACTCGAAGCCGCGGTCGAGGACGGCTCGGTCGAGAAGCTCTCCAAGCGCGAGGCGCTGATGACCCGCCGCGAACTGGACAAGCTCAACAAGTCCATCGGCGGCATCAAGGACATGAACGTCCTGCCCGACGCGCTCTTCGTCATCGACGTCGGCTACCACAAGATCGCCATCACCGAAGCGCAAAAGCTCGGCATCCCGGTGGTGGCGGTGGTCGACACCAACCATTCGCCCGACGGCGTCGATTACGTCATCCCCGGCAACGACGACTCCTCGCGCGCCATTCGCCTCTATGCGCGCGGCGTCGCCGACGCGGTGCTGCAAGGCCGCAGTCAGGTGCAGGCGGATATCGTCGAGGCCGGCAACGAGGAATTCGTCGAGGTCGAAGAACCGGCGGAACCCGCCGAGGAAGTCTGATCCGGCGCGTCAAGTAAAGAACAATCAAGGAGTTTTCAGCATGGCGGAAATTACCGCGAGCATGGTCAAGGAACTGCGCGAGAAGACCGACGCGCCCATGATGGAATGCAAGAAGGCGCTCACCGAAGCGGCGGGCGACATGGCCAAGGCCGAAGAAATCCTGCGCGTGAAGCTGGGCAACAAGGCGACCAAGGCCGCCACCCGCATCACCGCCGAAGGTCTGGTCGCCATCCACATCGCCGCCGACGGCAAGTTGGGCGCGATTCTGGAAGGCAACAGCGAAACCGACTTCGTCGCCAAGAACGACGAGTTCAAGAAACTGGTGCATGACGCCGTGCGTCTGGTCGCCGACAAGAACCCCGCCGACCCGGCGGCGCTCTCGGCGTTGCCGCTCGGCGACGGCACGGTGGAATCCACCCGCGCCGCGCTGGTGGGCAAGATCGGCGAAAACCTGACCCTGCGCCGCTTCCAGCGCGTCGAGGCCAAGGGCAAGCTGCATTCCTACATCCACGGCGGCGCCAAGATCGGCGTGCTGCTCGATTTGGTCGGCGGCGACGACCAACTGGGCAAGGATCTGTCGATGCACATCGCCGCCGCGAAGCCGAAGGCGCTTGACGCCAGCGGCATCGACACGGCGCTGCTCGACACCGAACGTCGCATCGCCATCGAAAAGGCGCGCGAAGCCGGCAAGCCGGAAGCGATGCTCGACAAAATCGCCGAAGGCACGGTGCAGAAGTTCCTGAAGGAAGTCACCCTGCTCGGGCAAATCTTCGTCAAGGCCGAGGATGGCAAGCAAACCATCGAGCAGCTTTTGAAAGCCAAGGGCGCGACGGTGGCGGGCTACACGCTCTACGTCGTCGGCGAAGGGCTGGAAAAGCGCTCGAACGACTTTGCCGCCGAAGTGGCGCAACAAGCCGCCGCCGCTGCCGCCAAGCAGTAACTGCAAGGAGCCGACCATGGCCGACGCGCCCGCCTATTCCCGCATCCTGCTCAAGCTCTCCGGCGAGGCCCTGATGGGCAGCGGCTCCTACGGCATCGAGGACGAGACGCTCAAGCGCATCGTCGGCGAAATCGCCGAGGTGACGAAGCTTGGCGTGCAGGCGGGCGTGGTCATCGGCGGCGGCAACATCTTTCGCGGCATGGCGGGCGCCGCCAGCGGCATGGATCGCGCCACCGCCGACTACATGGGGATGCTCGCCACGGTGATGAACGCCATGGCCCTGTGCGACGCCATGCACCGCGCCGGGCTGCCGGCGCGCGTCATGTCGGCGCTGCGCATCGATCAGGTGGTCGAGCCTTACACGCGCGGGCGCTGCATCCATCATCTCGAAGCGGGCAGGGTGGTGGTGTTCGCCGCCGGCACCGGCAACCCGTTCTTCACCACCGACACCGCCGCCGCCCTGCGCGGCGCCGAAATCGGCGCGCAGATCATGTTGAAGGCGACCAAGGTCGACGGCGTCTACACCGCCGACCCGAAGAAAGACCCGTCCGCGCAACGTTTCGCCCGTATCAGCTTCGACGAGGCCATCGGCCGCAATCTGGCCGTGCTCGACGCCACCGCGTTCGCGCTCTGCCGCGACCAGAAGCTGCCGATCAACGTCTTCTCCATCTTCAAGCCCGGCGCGCTCAAGCGCGTGGTGATGGGCGATGACGAAGGCACCTTGGTACATTCCTGAGGGGGTTACGCGATGATTGACGAACTCAAGAAAACGATCGAGCACAAGATGCAGAGATCGGTCGAATCCCTGAAAACCGATCTCACTCACGTGCGCACCGGCCGCGCCCACACCGGGCTGCTCGACCACATTCTGGTCGATTACTACGGCAATCCGACGCCGATCAATCAGGTCGCCAACCTGACGCTGGTCGACGCCCGCACCATCGGCGTGCAGCCGTGGGAAAAGCCGATGGTCGCCAAGGTGGAAAAGGCTATTCGCGACTCCGACCTCGGCGTCAATCCGGTCAACGCCGGCGACATCATCCGCGTGCCGATGCCGCCGCTCACCGAGGAGCGCCGCCGCGAACTGACCAAGGTGGTCAAGCACGAGGGCGAAAACGCCAAGGTGGCGGTGCGCAATCTGCGCCGCGACGCCATCGCGCACCTCAAGGATGCAGTCAAGGACAAGACCATCTCGGAGAACGACGAACGGCGGGCGCTCGACGACATGCAGAAGCTCACCGACCGCTACGTCGCCGAGATCGACAAGCTGTTGGCGCAAAAAGAACAGGAGTTGATGCAGATCTGATCTGCCTCGACCCGCCCGGCCCGGCCGGGTTCGTATGGAGAATTCGATGGCGGATGGTGGCTTTACCAGTTCCACCCAATCCATACCCGAAGTGAAGCGGGTGCCGCGACACGTGGCGATCATCATGGACGGCAACGGCCGTTGGGCGCGCAAGCGTTTTCTGCCGCGTGTCGCCGGCCATACGCGCGGCGTCGAGGCGCTGCGCGGCACGATACGCGCCGTCATCGAACGCGGCATCGAATACCTCACCGTGTTCGCGTTCAGTTCGGAAAACTGGCGTCGGCCGAGCGAAGAAGTCACCTTTCTGATGCAGTTGTTCATCAAGTCGCTGCAAAAGGAGGTAAGCCGCCTGCACGAGAACGGCATCCGTTTTCGCGTCATCGGCGACTTGTCGCGCTTCGAGCCTTCGCTGGTGCAGGCAATCCTGAACGCCGAAGAACTCACCGCCGACAACACTCGCCTGCATCTGACGGTGGCCGCCAACTACGGCGGGCGCTGGGATGTGTTGACGGCGGTCAATCGCGCCTTGGCCAAAAACCCGACGGCTCACGCCATCGACGAGGACGCGGTCGCCGCCGAACTATCGATGAACTTCGCCCCGGAGCCTGATTTGTTCATCCGCACCGGCGGCGAGCAGCGCATCAGCAACTTCCTGCTCTGGCAACTGGCTTACACCGAGCTTTATTTCACCGAAACGCTGTGGCCGGATTTCGACGGCGCCGCGCTCGACAAGGCCATCGCCTCCTATCAGGAACGCGAACGTCGCTTCGGGCGCACCAGCGAACAACTGACCTCCGACGCGGAAAGCGACGCGCCTTGCCATGCTTAGAACACGAGTCGTCACGGCAGTGCTCATGCTGGCCGTGTTGTTGGGGGCATTGTTTTTTCTGCCGCTACCGGGCTGGCTCGGCGTCTGCGCGCTGATTTGCGCCGTGGCGGCGTGGGAGTGGGGCGGTCTGGCGGGCTGGAACTCGCGGGCGCGCATCGCTTACGCGGTGGTTTTGGGCGCCATTGTTCTGGCCATCGGCGGTTTGCGACTGGGCGCGGTTTTCGTGGTGCTCGACGCCGTCGCGGTCGCGTTCTGGTTGCTGGTGGCGCCGCTGTGGCTACGTCGCAAATGGAGCTTGCGTCCGTGGAGCGCCGTTCTGACCGGCTTTTTCGTGCTGGTGCCGGCGACGCTGGTATTCGTGCTGTTGCGCGGGCTGTTCGGGCCGGTCGCGCTGCTCGCCGTCGCCGCCATCGTCTGGGTGGCCGACATCGCCGCTTATTTCTCCGGGCGCGCGTTCGGCGGCAAAAAGCTCGCGCCCGCGATCAGTCCGGGCAAGACTTGGGCCGGCGCCATCGGCGCCGTGGTCGGCGTCGTGATTTATGGCTGCGTCGTCCTCTTTCTGGCGCACGGCGCGAGCCTGTATCAAGTATTGTCTTGGGTACCCGTGTTCGTCGCCCTGACCGCCCTGAGCATCGTCGGCGACTTGTTCGAGTCGCTGCTCAAACGGCAGGCGGGCGTCAAGGACAGCAGCAATCTTCTGCCCGGTCACGGCGGCGTGCTCGACCGCGTCGACAGCCTGACTTCGACCCTGCCGGTAGTCGGACTGCTGGCGGTCGGCTTGTTGGCTTACATCGTTTGAGGTTTCCGAAGTGCCCATGTCCGGCGCCACACAGCAACAACTCGTCATCCTCGGCGCCACCGGTTCGATCGGGGCGAACACGCTCGACGTCGTCGCGCGCCATCCCGACCGTTATTCCGTTTTCGCCCTCACCGCCAACCGCGACGTCGAACGCATGGCGCACCTGTGCCTGCGCTTTTCGCCGCGTTACGCGGTGATGGCCAATGAGGACGCGGCGAACGAATTGCGCAAGAAACTTCGCGCCGAATCTTGCCCCACCGAAGTGCTCGGCGGCGCGCGGGCGCTCTCCGGCGTCGCTTGCGAGCCGGAGGTCGATGCCGTGATGGCCGCCATCGTCGGCGCTGCCGGGCTGACGCCGACTTTCGACGCCGTCTGCGCCGGCAAGAAAGTGTTGCTCGCCAACAAAGAGGCGCTGGTGATGTCCGGGCGGCTCTTCATGGACGCGGTCGCCGCCGCCGACGCCTGCCTGCTTCCCATCGACAGCGAACACAACGCCATCTTCCAGTCACTGCCCGACGATTACCGTCGCGACCCGGAAGCGGCGGGAGTGCGCCGCATTCTGCTCACCGGCTCCGGCGGGCCGTTTCGCAACGCGTCGCTAGCGCAACTTGAAACGGTGACGCCGGAGGACGCCTGCAATCATCCGGTGTGGAACATGGGACGCAAGATTTCCGTCGATTCCGCCACCCTGATGAACAAGGGGCTGGAGGTGATCGAGGCACGGTGGCTGTTCGGCGTCTCCGCCAGCCAGATCGAAGTCGTCATCCACCCGCAGAGCATCATTCATTCGATGGTCGATTACGTCGATGGCTCGGTCGTCGCCCAACTCGGCAATCCCGACATGCGCGTGCCGATTGCGCACGCGCTGGCATGGCCGCAGCGCATCGCCTCCGGAGTAAGCGCGCTCGATTTTTTCGGCATCGGCGCCATGAGCTTCGAGCGCCCCGACCCCGAACGTTTTCCGTGTCTGGATTTGGCCTATCGGGCGCTGGAAGCGGGCGGCGACGCGCCGGCGACGCTCAACGCCGCCAACGAGGAATCGGTGCAAGCGTTTCTTGACCGTCGCATCGGTTTCCGCCGCATCGCCGAAATCATCGCCGCGACTCTGGAACGCGCGCCCCGACAGGAAGTCGAAACCCTCGATGCGGTGCTGGAAGCGGACATCCGCGCGCGGGAAATCGCCCGCGATGAAATCGGCAAACGGAGCGCGCCATGAGTTTCATCCTCGATTACGTCATTCCTTTCGTCATTGGACTCGGGTTGCTGATTCTCGTGCACGAACTGGGGCACTATCTGGTTGCGCGCGCCTGCGGCGTCAAGGTGCTGCGCTTCTCCATCGGCTTCGGCAAACCGCTGTTCAAACGCCGCGCCGGGAAGGACGACACCGAATGGGTGCTGGCGGCGATTCCGCTCGGCGGTTACGTCAAGATGCTCGGCGAGGGCGACGACGCCGACGAGGTGCCGGAGAGCGAGGCGCACCGCGCCTTCAGCCGTCAGCCGGTGGGCAAGCGTTTCGCCATCGTCGCGGCGGGGCCGATTTTCAATATCTTGCTGGCAGTGCTGCTTTATTGGGGGCTGTTCATCGGCGGCACCGAGGAACTGCGTCCCTACGTCGCGCCGACCGAGGCGGCGGAGAGTCCGGCGCGCGCCGGCGGCGTGCGCGACGGCGATCTGGTGGTGAGCATCGACGGCGATGAGGTGAAAAGCTGGCAGGACTTGCGTTGGGCCTTGCTGCGCCACGCCATCGACCGCGACGAGGCGCGACTGACGGTAACCACCGCCGCCGGCGACACGGCGGTGCGCACGCTCGACCTCACTGATTTCTCCCTCGACGACACCAGCAAGGAAGACCCGATCAACCGCATGGGTCTGCGCCCGCAGCCGCCGCAAGTCCCCGCCGTCGTCGACAGCGTTCAGGAAGGTGGCGCCGCCGCGCGCGCCGGACTGAAAAAGGGCGATGAAATTCTCGCCATCGACGACAAACCGGTCGCCGCCAGCCGCGACGTGATCGAAATCGTGCATCGCTCGGCAGGGCAAGCGTTGGCCTTCGTCGTGCGCCGTGACGGAGAAAGGTTGAACCTCACCGTCACGCCCGAAGAACGGCAATTGAAGGACGGCGCCGCCGCCGGCTTCATCGGCACCGGCTTCGACGTCTCGGCGATGTTCGCCACCGTGCGCTACGGCCCGGTGGAGGCGCTGGCGCGCGCGGCGCGTTTCACCTGGGAGATGAGCGCGCTGAGTTTGAAATCCATCGGCCAGTTGATCGTCGGCAACATCTCGCTCAAAAACGTCTCCGGCCCGATCACCATCGCCGACTTCGCCGGCAAGTCGGCGCAACTCGGTTTGGCCTCTTTCGTGCGCTTCCTCGCCTTCATCAGCATCAGCCTCGGCATCCTCAACCTCTTGCCGGTGCCAGTGCTCGACGGCGGGCATTTACTGTATTATGCGGTCGAATTCGTCAGGGGCAGCGCGCTTCCCGAGCGCGTTCTGGAAATCGGTCAAAAGATAGGTTTGACCTTTCTGCTCATGCTCATGGCGTTTGCCCTGTACAACGACATCAACCGTCTGATTTCCTGAGAAGTGCGCATGAATCGAAAGTGCCTCGTCGGGCTGATCGCCGCCCTTTTTGTTTCCGTTCCGGCTCTCGCGTTCGACCCGTTCGTGGTCAGGGACATCCGGGTCGAAGGTTTGCAGCGCACCGAGGCGGGGACCGTGTTCAGTTACCTGCCGGTCAAGGTGGGCGACGTTTTCGACGAGGCGCAGGCGAGCGAAGCGATTCGCGCCCTGTTCGACACCGGCTTCTTCCGCGACGTGCGCATCGAAACCGACCACGACGTGCTGGTGGTGGTGGTCGACGAAAGGCCGGCAATCGCCAAAATCGATTTCGTCGGTCTGAAGGAATTCGACAAGGACATGCTGCTCAAGGGGTTGAGGGAAATCGACCTCGCCGAATCGCGCGCCTTCGATCGCGGCCTGCTCGACCGCGCCGAGCAGGAAATCAAGCGCCAATATCTGTCGCGCGGCAAGTACGCCGCCACCGTCACCACCACGGTGACGCCGATGGAACGCAACCGCGTCGCCATCACCTTCAACGTCGACGAGGGCGACGTCGCCCGCATCCGCCAAATCAAGATCGTCGGCGCCAAGGTGTTCAAGGAAAGCAAGCTGATCGACACCTTCGATCTGTCGACGCCGGGTTTCTTCACCTGGTACACCAAGAGCGACCGCTATTCGCGCCAGAAACTGGCCGCCGACCTCGAACGTCTGCGCTCGTACTACCTCGACCGCGGCTACCTCGACTTCAACATCGAGTCGACGCAGGTGTCGATCACGCCGGACAAGAAAGACATTTACATCACCATCGACATCAGCGAAGGCGAGAAATACACCGTCACCGCCGTGCGCTACACCGGCGATCTGGTGGTTCCGGAAGCCGAGTATCTGAAGCTCACCCACATTCATCCGGGCGAAGTCTTCTCGCGTGAAAAGCTTACCGAAACCACCAAGGCGATCACCGACCGTCTGGGCAACGAGGGCTACGCTTTCGCCAACGTCAACGCCGCGCCCGAAGTGGATAAGGAAAAGCGCGAAGTGGCCTTCACCATCTTCGTCGATCCCGGTCGCAAGGTGTACGTGCATCGCATCAACGTCGCCGGCAACACCAAGACGCGCGACGAGGTCATTCGCCGTGAGATGCGGCAGATGGAAAGCGCTTGGTACGATGCCGCCGCGATCACTCGTTCGCGTCAGCGCATCGACAAGCTTGGCTTGTTCGACGAAGTGACGGTCGAAACCCCGCCGGTGCCGGGTACGACCGATCAGGTCGACGTCAATTTCTCGGTCAAGGAACGTCGCACCGGCAGCCTGATGCTCGGTTTGGGCTATTCCAGCACAGAAAAGGCGGTGCTCTCGGCGTCGATCTCCGAAAACAATCTTTTCGGCTCCGGCAACAGCGCCACCCTTGGCATCGACACCAGCAAATCGGGACGCACCCTGTCGCTGGCCTTTACCGATCCATACTTCACCGTCGATGGCGTCAGCCTCGGCTGGAACGCCTATTACCGCACCTACGACCCGTCCAAGACGCTGTCGGTGTCGCGCTACAAGATGGTTTCGGTCGGTACCGGCCTGCGCGTCGGTTATCCGATTGCGGAAGACGACTCCATCAGCTTCGGGATCGCGGGCGACCGCACGAAAATCACCACTTATTCCGAAAGTTATAGCCAGTACAAGGAATTCTGCAAAATTTTCGGCTGCAAAAACAGCAATGCGACAGACGCCAACAATGGCATCGGCGAAGTCGAAGTCGATAGTCTGGTGCTCAGCGCCGGATGGGGGCGCGATAGCCGGGACAGCTATCTCTACCCGACCAAGGGGTTGTATCAGAATCTCTATGGTGAAGTCGCGACGGCGCCGGGCGAACTGCGCTACGGCAAGGCCACCTATCAATTCCAGTACTGGATTCCGTTCAGTCGCGACGTAGCCTTGATGTTCAACACCGAATTCGGTTGGGCCAAGGGTTACGGAGACAAGCCGGTGCCGTTCTACAAGAACTTCTACGTTGGGGGTATCGGATCGGTGCGCGGTTACGAAGCCAGTTCGCTTGGCGACCGCAAGGACGAAGAAGGCGACGCCGTCGGCGGCACGCGCAAATTCGTCGGCAACCTCGAGTTGTTCTTCCCGTTGCCCGGTTCGGGACGTGATCGTTCGTTCCGTTTGTCGACCTTCATCGATGCCGGCTATGTCTGGGGGGTCGATCCCAAAACCAGAAAACAAGACCATATCAGCGGCAGCGATCTACGCTACAGTGCGGGCTTGGCTCTATCTTGGAGTTCGCCGATCGGGCCGCTCAAGTTCAGCCTCGGTTACCCGATTCGCAAGAAGGACGGCGACGAGACGCGTCCCTTCGATTTCATTTTGGGCGCCACGTTCTGACGTGAGCCACAACATCTTCCGGAGTCTGGTGTGAACTTTCGTATCCTTTCCCTGTTCGCCGTCGTTTCTTTGGCCGCCTCGCAAATGGCGTTCGCGGACACCAAGATCGGTTTCGTCAATTCCGAAAAAGTCATGCGCGAAGCCGCCCCGGCGGTGCGGGCGCAGCAGCGCATCGAGAAGGAATTCGCCAAGCGCGAGCAGGAATTGCAACGCATGGCCAAGGATCTGCAGGCGATGCAGAAAGATCTCGAAAATCCATCCGGCAAGATACCCGAGGCCGATCTTCGCAATAAAGAGCGCGCCTTCAACGACCTCAGCCGCGATTTTCAGCGCAAACAGCGCGATTACCGCGAGGAATTCAACCAGCGCCGCAACGAGGAACTGACTTCGGTGCTCGATAAAGCCAACCGCGTCATCAAACAAATCGCCGAAAATGAACACTACGATTTGATTCTGCAGGACACGGTGTACTACAACCCGCGCATCGACATCACGGACAAGGTCATCAAGGCTTTGGCCGCTGACACCAAGTAAACCAGCCGGTCGAAAGATGCCGCGAATCGATGCGCTCGTCGCTCAACTTGGTGGAGAACTGGTCGGCGACGACAACGTGGAGGTGCGCCGTGTCGCGTCGCTGGAGCAAGCGGGGGAGGGCGATCTCGCTTTTCTCGCCAATCCGAAATTCATCGAACAGCTGAAAGCCAGCCATGCTTCGGCCTTCATCGTGCGTCCGGCGCAACGCGACGTGGTAAGCGATCGCCCACTCATTCTCACCCCCGACCCTTACCTTTATTTCGCCCGCGCCTCGCAGTTCTTCAATCCGCCGCCGCCGGTGTTGCCCGGCGTACATCCGCGCGCGACGGTGCGCTGTACGGTGCCACATACGGTGGCAATCGAAGCCGGCGCCGTGGTGGAGGAGGGGGCGGTCATCGGCGACGGCGTCTCCATCGGCGCCAACAGCTACGTCGGACGCGGCACGCGCATCGGACGCGGCACGCGCATCTACCCGAACGTCACCATTTACGCCGACTGCATCGTGGGCGAGAACTGCATCGTCCATGCCGGCGCGGTGATCGGCTCCGACGGCTTCGGCTTCGCGCGCGAACCTTCCGGCGCTTGGGTCAAAATCCCGCAAATCGGACGCGTAGTGATCGGCAACGACGTCGAAATCGGCTCCAACACTTCGATTGACCGCGGCGCGCTCGAAGACACAGTGATCGCCGACGGCGTCAAGCTCGACAACCAGATCCAGATCGCCCACAACGTGCAGCTTGGCGAACACACCGCAATTGCCGGCAGCACGGGCATCGCCGGCAGCGCCCAGATTGGCGCGCGTTGCATGCTCGGCGGTCAAGCGGGCATCGTCGGGCACCTTTCCATCGCCGACGACGTGGTAATCTCCGCCCGCACCATGATTACGAAGTCGATTCGCGAGCCCGGCGTCTATACCGGCGGCCTGCCGCAGCAGACGCACGCCGAATGGGCGAAAAATTTCGCCCACCTGCGTCATCTCGACGCGCTCGCCAATAAAATACGGCTTCTCGAACAACGCCTGAACGAACAGGAAAAAACCAAGGAAAAACCCTAGACATCATGTTGATGAACATCGACGAAATCCGGCGCTACCTGCCACACCGCTATCCGTTCCTGCTGGTCGACCGCGTGGAAGAAATCAAGGACGGCCACATCATCGCCTACAAGAACATTACGGTGAACGAGCCGTTCTTCAACGGCCACTTCCCGCACCATCCAGTGATGCCCGGCGTGCTCATCATCGAAGCGCTGGCGCAGGCGGCGGCGCTGCTGTCGTGCAAGACCGAGGACGTCATTCCCACCGAGGAATCGGTGGTGCTCTACGCCGGCATCGACAAGGCTCGCTTCAAGCGTCAGGTGATTCCGGGCGACCGTTTGATGTTCGACGTCGAACTGCTGCAAAGCAAGCGCGGCATCTACAAATACCGGGGCATCGCCAGCGTCGACAGCGAACTGGCGGCCGAGGCCGAATTCCTTTGTGCGCTCAGGATCAAACCATGATTCATCCGACCGCCGTCGTTCATCCCGGCGCGAAGATCGGCAAGGATGTCGAAATCGGGCCGTATTCGGTCGTGGGCGAATTCGTCGAAATCGGCGACGGTTCCCGTATCGGGCCGCACGTGGTCATCGACGGCCATACCCGCCTCGGACGTGAAAACCGGGTTTTTTCCTTCACTTCGCTCGGCAGCGAACCGCAGGACAAGAAATACGCCGGCGAGCCGACGCGGCTGGAAATCGGCGACCGCAACACCATTCACGAATGCTGTACGTTCAGTCTCGGCACGGCGCAGGACGCCGGCGTCACCCGTATCGGCGACGACAACTGGATCATGGCCTATGCGCACATCGCGCATGACTGCCAAGTCGGCAGCCATACCATCTTCGCCAACAACGCCTCGCTTGCCGGACACGTCCACGTTGGCGACTGGGCAATTTTGAGCGGTTTTGCAGGCGTGCATCAGTTCGTGCGCGTCGGCGCGCACAGCTTCCTCGCCGCCAATGCCATTCTGTTGCAGGATTTGCCGCCTTACGTCACCGTGGCGGGACAACCGGCGGCGCCGCATGGCATCAATAGCGAAGGGCTGCGCCGCCGGGGTTTTGCGTCTGAAGCGATCCGCGCGATCAAACAGGCGTATCGTGCGCTCTATCGTAGCGGGCTTTCCCTCGACGAAGCGCGCGAGAAAATAGCCGCGCTCGCCGCGCAACACGTCGAAGTTCAACCTTTTGCCGATTTCATCGCCGTGTCGGGACGCGGCTTGGTGCGCTGACATGACTATCACGATTGCCATGGTGGCCGGAGAAGCTTCCGGCGATATGCTGGCCGCTCACCTGATGCGCGCCATTCGCGCCCATTTGCCCGACGCGCGTTTCTACGGCATTGGCGGCCCCAAGATGATGGCGGAGGGGTTCGACGCCCGCTGGCCGTCCGAGTTGCTGGCGGTCAACGGCTATTCGGAGGCGATTGGCCGTTTTCACTCCTTGGCCGGCATTCGCCGCAAGCTGCTGCAAGACATCCGCAAAACCCGTCCGGCGGCCTTCATCGGCGTCGATGCGCCCGATTTCAACCTGTGGCTGGAAGGCAAGGTCAAGTCCTCCGGCATACCGGCCATCCACTTCGTCAGTCCCTCGATCTGGGCTTGGCGCGGCAAGCGCATCAAATCCATCGCCAAGGCGGTTACACACATGCTGTGCCTGTTCCCGTTCGAGATGCCGATCTACGAACGCGCCGGCATTCCCGCCACCTACGTCGGCCATCCGCTCGCCGACGAACTGCCGCTCGAACCCAATCGCATTGCGGCGCGCGAACGGCTGGAACTGCCGCCGGAAGCCACCGTGGTGGCGCTGTTGCCCGGCAGCCGCCAGTCCGAGGTGAGCAGTCTCGCCGATTGTTTCATTTCCACCGCCGAAGTGCTGACGCGCCGCCGTCCGGGTACGATTTTCCTCGTGCCGCTGGCGACGCGCGAAACGCGCGAAATATTCACCGAAGTGCTCAGCCGCCGCGATTCTTCGGAAGAATTGCCGCTGCGCCCGCTTTTCGGTCACGCCGTCGACGCGATGACCGCCGCCGACGCGGTGCTGGTCGCCAGCGGCACCGCCTGCCTCGAAGCGGCGCTGTTGAAGCGTCCGATGGTGATCTGCTACCGCATGGGCAAATGGCAATTCCGCCTCGTCAAACGCATGGCTTACCTGCCGTGGGTGGGGCTGCCGAACATCCTGCTCAACGAACTGGTAGTGCCGGAACTGCTGCAGGACGACGCCACCCCGGAAGCCTTGGCCGACGCGCTCGACCGCTGGCTGAAGGACGGCGACGCCTGCGCCGCGCTCGCCGACCGCTTCACCGCCCTGCATCAGGAACTACGCCGCGGCACGGCGGAAAAGGCCGCCAGCGTCATCCTGCCGTATCTGGCCGACGCGATTGCCACCGACGCGGCGAGCGCCGCGCCGCCCGCCGGGGAGTCCGGCGAAGGACATGCCTGAGCGGCGCGTCTGCGGCGTCGACGAAGCCGGGCGTGGCCCGCTGTGCGGCCCGGTGATGGCGGCGGCCGTCATCCTCGACCCGTCCCGTCCCATCGCCGGACTCGCCGATTCCAAAAAGCTCAGCGCTCGAGCGCGCGAAAAACTGGAAGCGCTCATCAAGGAACGGGCGTTGGCGTGGAGCGTCGCCACGGCGACGGCGGAAGAAATCGACCGCCTCAACATCCTGCACGCCAGCATGTTGGCGATGCGCCGCGCCGTCGCGGCGTTGTCAATCACTCCCGACGAAGTGCTGATCGACGGCAATCGCTGTCCCGATCTCGCCTTGCCGATGCGCGCCATCGTCGGCGGCGACGCGCTCGAACCGGCGATCTCCGCCGCCTCCATCCTCGCCAAAACCGCGCGCGACGCCCACATGCTCGAACTGGATCGGCGCTATCCGCAGTTCGGTCTCGCCCGTCACAAGGGCTACCCGACCGCCGCGCATCTCGAAGCGATTCGCCGTCACGGCGTGGCGGATTTCTACCGCAAGAGCTTCGCTCCGGTGCGCGACATCCTCGCCAATCCGCCGCTGTGGAGCGGCGACGCGGCCTGAAGGGCAGGAAACGACGTGGGCTTTCATCATCTCGCCTTGTTCCTCCACCTCGTCGGCGTCGTGCTCTGGGTGGGCGGCATGGCGTTCATCCGCGTCTGTCTGATATCTCCCGCGCTCACCGGTGCGCAATGGGCGGAGGCGCTGGAGCGTTTCTTTCCATTGGCGTGGATGTCGATCGCCCTCATCGTCGTCAGCGGCGGCTTCATGCTGAGCGTGACTGGCGCCGCCAACGCGCCGTGGGCGTGGTTGGCGATGAGCGTTCTCGGCACCGCGATGATTATCGTCTTCGCTTCGATCCGGTTCGGCCCGTGGGTGGAACTGCGCGTGGCGCTGGCGCGTGGCGGCTTGGCGCAAGCGCAGGCGCGCGCCGCCATCGCGCGCATCGAAAAACGGCTCGACGTCACGCTGGCGCTCGCCATTCTGACCGCCACCATGGCGACGCTAGGATTGGGGATCTAGGATGACCGCGCCTTTTACCGATCTCGTCTCACGCGACAATCCGCGCATCAGGCTGCTGGCGGCGCTCGCCGACGACCCGCGCGCGCGCCGTGAGCATGGGCAAACCGTGCTCGACGGCGTGCATCTGCTCGAATGCGCGCTCGCGGCGCAAATCCCGGTATTGGAGGTTTGCGTTTCGTTGAGCGGTTGTAAACGCGAAGAAATCGCCGCGCTGCTCGACCGTTTGCCCGCCGATTTGGCGCTCGTGCGCGTGCCGGACGCGGTATTCAACCGCCTGAGTCCGGTCGACACCCCGACCGGCATCCTCGCCCGCATCGCTTTGCCCGCGCCCGTCGTGGCGAAGGCGGGGGAGGCGTCCATCGTCGTGCTCGACGCGATTCAGGATCCCGGCAATCTCGGCGCCATCCTGCGCAGCGCCGCCGCGGCGGGCATCGGGGATGTGTGGCTCACGCTCGGCTGCGCGCAAGCGTGGTCGCCGAAAGTATTGCGCGCCGGCATGGGAGCGCATTTCCACCTGCGCATCGCCGAGCAGGTCGACGCGCTCGCGGCCTTGCAAGGCTACGAAGGCAAGGTCGTGGCCACCGGATTGGGGGCGAACGCCAGAACGCTGTTCGACGCCGACCTGCGTGGCGCGCTCGTCTGGCTTTTCGGCGCCGAAGGGCAGGGGCTGTCGCCCGCCCTGTTCGAACGCGCCGACGAGATTCTCACCATCCCGATGGCTACGGGTGTCGAATCGCTCAACGTCGGCGCGGCTGCCGCCGTTTGCCTGTTCGAGCAAATGCGCCAGCGGCGCGCGCACGGTTTGCTAGTCGGCCATTCAATCGACTCGTAACGCCTGTTCGTCCGCCGCCGGGCAAGCCGGGCTTTCTTCCTGCCGTCCGGTGCGTTCGAGCACCGCGTTTTTCAGCTTTGGACGCCATTCGTGGCCGCTGAACTTGCGCAGGGTTTCGGCCCAGTTTCCGACTTCGTTGTCGTAGATCAAATCCGCGAGGTCGTTGCACAGCGGCAGCAAGAGGACGAGTTGTTCTTCGTCGCAAAGCTCGCCGACCGCTTTGCAGATGTCGGCGTCGAGTCCGTCCAGCGACGGACAATCGGCCAAAACCCTTTCGACGAGCCGCCGCAGCACGCTCTCGCGGTCGCGAGAGAGCCAGTCCGGCAGCGAACGGCTGATTTCGAGCAGACGCTCGTTGCCAAGCGCGCAAGTCGCTTCGGCTTTCTGTTCCACCGCCAGCGCGCGCAGGTAATCCGACGACAATTTGATGACTTCGTCGCCGAGCCAGCGAATCGACAGTCCGCCGTCGACCACGGTAGCGGTGGCGAATACCTCCGGATTCGCCAGACAGGCGAGCGACTCGTTGCGGACGATGAGCGACGACAGATTTACCTCGTACTCGACGTCCTCGAGCGCGAAATAGCCGCGCTCGTCGCAAAACCGCAGAAAAAGCGTCTCGCCCCGTTCGACGCGAACGGAAAAGATGACGTAATGTTCGACCATGCTCCCCTCCGGGCATGCCCGCCATGTAAGGGAACCTAAAATACTCGCGCGCGAATTTCTCCGCCGCCAAGCTTTTGGCAGTCGGACACTATGTCACTCGGATAGGTCGGACAGGTGTTGCGGATGTGTTGAAAGTCACCTGTATTACGGCAGCGTTCCCGCCACTTTGCGGCGTTCTCCACGGCGCTGATACGCTGCGATGCTCGTCTCATGGACGAGGCGACGCAATTTCGTCACGTGTTGCTCGCCAGCCTCGCATTCCGCCTCCATCCGTTCGATTTCGCTGCGCAGCACCTCCTGTTGCGCCTCGGGGTGAAGTTCGCACCATGCCACGACGGCGGGCGTCAGTCCCGGCGGACAATCGGGATGCTCCACCAGTTCGGGATGTGAAACGCCCGCCCGATAAGCCGCGATGCTGGTGCGCATCCGTGAGCACTCCAACTGCATCAGCTTGACGATGGATTCGGCGCGACCGCGACCATGTTCCATCGGAATATGGCCGGAACCGGGGCATTCACCCAGCAGCCACCCCGCCAGTTCAAACTCGTGCGGCGTCACGATGTCGTTTCTGACCTCGATCAACCTTCCACATACCTGACAATGTCCCGCCCTGGGTGCTTCATTCGATTGCATCGCGTTTGTCCCGCTTTTCTTCGCCAAGCACGCTTTTTAGCCATTCCTGAGCCTCCAATCGTCGGCAAAATCACGGTGACGCCTGCATTTCAGTGAAATCCGATGGTTCGTAAAGTGGTCGACCGAACGAATAAGCGCGTCCGCGTCAATGCGCAACCTGAATGCTCAGGCTGGAACCCCGACGCGCTCGCACCACCGAGGGCAGCGCCAGCATCTGACGCTCGGCCGGGTAGGCGCGGCGCAGGATGTCGTAGAAGTTGCGAATGTTCTCGGACATGATGAGCGCCTCGCCGCCGCGCACCGGCCCGGTTTTGAAGCGGTTGGCGTATTCCGGCTTGGCGAGCAGCGGCAGCACGGATTTCAACTCCACCCACGAGTTTTCGTTCTTGCCCATCTCTCGCGCCAGCGCGCGGGCGTTGTTCAGCCCGCCCAACCCGATGTTGTAGGCGGCGGAGAGCATCCACATACGGTCGGGGTCGGGTACGTCGCGGGAAATCTTTTTGCGCAGCATGGCGAGATAGCGCGCGCCGCCGTTGATGGCTTCCTTCGGGTTGAGGCGATCCTCGACGCCGAGCCGATTGGCGGTATCGACGGTGAGCATCATCAGCCCGCGCACGCCGGTGTAGGAAGTCGCCTCCGGCTCCCATTGCGATTCCTGATACGACAGGGCGGCGAGATAGCGCCAATCGAAGCCGTTGCGTTCGGCGGCGTTGCGGAAATACGGGATGTAGCGCGGCAGCCGTTTCTTGATTCTGGTCTGGAAAGCGGCGACGTCGTAGCGCGCCAGCCGCCGGATGTGGCCAAGGTAGCGGTCGGCGATGCTGGCGAGCAGCCCGTTGTCGCCCGCCTCGGACAGGAAGGCGTTGACCTCGCGCGACAAGCTCTTGTCGCCGTGCAACGGCAGCGCCCACGACACCGTGCTCTTGAACGGCAGGTTGTAGGCGATGGCGAGCCGGGGCGCGTAGCGATTGGCGAGCGCATACTGGGCGCGGTCGGTCGCCAGCAGGTCGATTTTGCCGTCGGCCGTCCACATCAGCAGCGTTTCGTCGTCGACGTCGGCGGGCGGATGCACCACCTCCAGCCGTGGCACGCGCTGGCGCAGCATCTCCACCACTTCGGCAATCTTGGTGCGCGGTCGCACGGTGATGACGTGTCCGGCCAAATCGCGTTCGCGCATCGCGTGGCGCCGTCCGGCGCGTCCGACCAGCACGAAGTCGATGTCGCGCAGCCCCGCCGTCCACGCCAGCGGCAACTGGCTGTCGCGCGTCAGCCCCGCCGCCGCCAAATGCGCCTGTCCGTGGATGACCGCTTCGAGCGCGTGCGTGGTGTCGGGGAACTGGATGAAGCGCACCGGCACGCCGAGCCGGTCGCCGAGCGCGATCAGCAGGTCGTGTTCGAAACCGGCGTACTCGCCGCTTTCGTCGGCGCGATAGGCGAGGGCGTCGACGCGCGTCGCCACCCGCAGTTCGCCCAGAACGCGGTAGTCGGCGATGCGCTCATAGCTGCGGCCAAAGATGGCAAAGAAGAAGGCAGCAGCCAACAGCGCGACGAAACCGGCGAGAGCGACGTGAGCGAGACGCAAGTGCAGCATCCAGAGACAGAACCATCAAATTTTGCCCGTCCTGCCGTCAAGACGCATGTTGCGCCGCAACGCTGGACGGAGCCGGGTAGGGGAAAGCGGTCGAACCGAACCGCGTAAAAATCTTCGTCCAACGTGCGCCGACCTGCCACCGAATACCGCACATGAACTATCTTTTTCCTCCGTTTTCCCTATAATGCCGGGCTTCGAGCGGAGAGGTGGCAGAGTGGTCGAATGTACCTGACTCGAAATCAGGCGTACACAACGTGTACCGTGGGTTCGAATCCCACCCTCTCCGCCAGATTCGAGGTGTGTTTCGTTAGTCTGGCGGCAGCCAAAATATGACGTTTGCGGCCTAACTCACGGAGCGGCATCTGTTTCTTCTCCGCAACACCGTGATTTAGGAACGTGTTATGAGGAGCATGGCAGTCAAGCCGTTCTTGAAATGGGCTGGCGGAAAATCGCAGATATTGAACGATATCCGTCACAAGTATCCGCCCGAACTCGAAACGAAAATCACCAAATATGCAGAGCCGTTCGTCGGCGGTGGCGCGGTATTGTTCGACATATTGAGTCGCTATGACTTGAAAGAGGTTTATATCAGCGATATCAATAAAGAGTTGATCGCGGTATATACTGTCGTTCGCGATAATTCAGCGGAATTGATTGATTTGCTGAAAAGACTTGAATCTCAATATATTCAGTCGGATAGCGCTGCTCGCAAAGAAATTTACTATAAAAATCGGGAACGCTTCAACGAATTGAAGGCGTTGGGGAATGGGACTGTGGAACTGGCGGCATTGTTCGTTTTTCTGAACCGAACCTGCTTCAACGGCCTGTATCGCGTGAACTCCCGTGGAGCGTTCAACGTGCCGCAGGGCAGGTACAAGAACCCGTCGATATGCGATGAATCCAACCTTTTGGCCGTATCGAGATGTTTGCAACGAGTCATTATCGCTTGTGCCGATTTCAAAGAATCGCGTGATTTTATTGACGAAAATACTTTCGTCTACTTTGATCCTCCGTACCGGCCATTGACTTCGACCGCCAATTTTATTTCTTATTCCGAAGGTGGGTTCGGCGATAAAGAGCAGATGGAGCTTGCCCGCTATATCGACGAGATGAGCGAGCGTGGCGCTTATATCCTCGCAAGCAATAGCGACCCCAAGAACGCGGACGCTAACGATGATTTCTTCGACCGTCTTTACTTGCGCCACAACATCACCAGAATCAGCGCAAGCCGCGC
>JAISSY010000092.1 GCA_031272995.1 Azoarcus sp. | reverse complement strand
CTCGCCCGTCGCGGCGCCGCCATCGTCGCCTACGACCCGGTGGCGATGACCGAGGCGCGCCGCGTTTTCGCCGACCGATACCCGTCGCTGTCCTACGTCGCGCGCCCGATGGAGGCGCTAGCCGGGGCCGACGCGCTCATCATCGTCACCGAATGGAAGGAATTCCGCAGCCCGGATTTCGACGCCATCCGCGCCGCGCTCAAACAGCCCGTCATTTTCGATGGGCGCAACATGTACGACCCGGCGGTGATGCGCCGCCACGGCATCGAATATCACGGCATGGGCCGCAAATAGACCGCCTGTCCGCCCCGCGAAACGGAGAAAAAATGGATTTCAACACCATCGAAGATTGCGTCGGCCAAACCCCGCTCGTTCGTTTGAAGCACCTCGGCGCCGGGCGCGGCAACGTCATCCTCGCCAAGCTCGAAGGCGACAACCCCGCCGGTTCGGTCAAGGACCGTCCGGCGCTGTCGATGGTGATGCGCGCCGAAGCGCGCGGGCAAATCAAACCCGGCGATTGCCTCATCGAGCCGACCAGCGGTAACACCGGCATCGCGCTCGCCATGGCCGCCGCCATTCGCGGCTACCGCCTGATTCTCGTCATGCCCGAAAACCAGAGCATCGAGCGCCGCCAGACCATGCACGCCTACGGCGCCGAACTCGTGCTCACCGCCAAGGACGGCGGCATGGAGATGGCGCGCGACGTGGCCGCCAAGATGCGCGACGACGGCAAGGGCATCATCCTCGACCAGTTCGCCAACCCCGACAATCCGCTGTCGCACTACGAAACCACCGGCCCGGAAATATGGAAGCAGACGGGCGGCGCCGTCACCCATTTCGTCAGCGCCATGGGCACCACCGGCACCATGATGGGGGTGGCGCGCTATCTGAAGGAACAAAATCCCGCCGTGCGCACGGTGGGCTGCCAACCCGCCGACGGCTCGCAAATCGCCGGCATCCGCAAATGGCCGCCGGAATACCTGCCGAAAATTTACGACGCCAGCCTCGTCGACCGCATCGAGAGCGTCAGTCAGGGCGAGGCCGAGGAAATGGCGCGGCGTCTGGCGCGCGAGGAAGGCATCCTCGCCGGCGTCTCCTCCGGCGGCGCCATGCACGTCGCGCTGCGCCTCGCCGAGGAACTGACCGACGCGGTCATCGTCACCATCGTCTGCGACCGTGGCGACCGCTACCTCTCCACCGGCGTTTTCCCCGCCTGAACCGCTCATGGCCGCCGCGCTCGTCTTCGACATCGAAACCATCCCCGACGTGGCCGGCCTGCGCCGCCTGCACGACCTGCCGGAAGATTTGCCCGACGCCGAAGTCGCCGAATTCGCCTTCCAGCAACGTCGCGCCGCCACCGGCAGCGATTTCATGCCCCTCCACCTGCAACGGGTGGTGACGATTTCCTGCGCGCTCTACAGCCCCGGCCAATTCCGCATCTTCTCGCTCTCCGAGCCGGAAAGCGGCGAGGGCGAAATCATCCAGCGTTTCTTCGACGGCGTCGAAAAATACACCCCGCAACTCGTCTCCTGGAACGGCGGCGGTTTCGACCTTCCCGTGCTGCACTATCGCGGACTCATCCATGGCGTCGCCGCGCCGCGCTATTGGGACCTGGGCGGCGGCGACTACCTCGATTCGCGCGATTTCAAGTGGAACAACTACATCAGCCGCTACCACCAGCGCCACCTCGACATGATGGATTTGCTCGCCCTCTACCAACCGCGCGCCAACGCCCCGCTCGACGACCTCGCCAAGCTGATGGGCTACCCCGGCAAACTCGGCATGGACGGCTCCGCCGTCTGGGGCGCATGGCAGGAAGGCCGCATCGCGGAAATCCGGGATTACTGCGAAACCGACGTGGTCAACACCGCGCTGGTTTTCCTTCGCTTCCAGAAAATGCGCGGCGCGCTCGACCACGCCGGCTGGGAGCGTGAAGTGGCGATGGTGCGGGAAACGCTGGAGAAAATCGACGCGCCGCACTGGAAGGAGTTTCTGGCGGCGTGGCCGGTGAACGAATGAGGAAAATCGGGCGATTTGCGTGAATCGCTGGTTTTCATTCGTCCCAAGGGTTGATGATTTCGACTCCGCACCCGACAAAATCCTTGATGTTGCGCGTTGCCAATCGGGCGCCGCGCGAAAGGGCGATGGCGGCGATCATGGCGTCGAGTTGGGCGATGGGTTTGCCCATCGTTTTGCGCGTGGCGGAAATTTCTGCATAAGCGTCGGCGGCGTCGTTGTCGAATGCAAGGATTTGTCCGGCAAAGTCCGCCGCGAAAATGGCTCGCACTTCCGCCAGCATGCTTGCTTTGCGCTTGCCTTCCGGTAACAGCTGAACACCGTAGAACATTTCTCCGCGTGTGATCGTGGTCGTGAAAAGCATCGTTCGCGGTTGCGCCTGTAGCCATGACAGCACGCGGGCTTCGGGAGTCAGGCGCAGGATTTCGGAGAGGACGTTGGTGTCGAGGACGATCATTTGCTGAAATCCGGCGGCTCGCGGATCGGTTCGCGTGGGGGCAATTCCAGTTCGATGCCGCCCAGGGGAACGATGCGTGCCCGAATCGCTTCGACCAGCGAAGCTCCGGATTCGGGTTCTCTGGACAAGGCCGAGCGCAGAATGTCGCGCGCTTCTTCTTCCATCGAGCAACCATGCAACGCTGCTTGCACGCGCAAGCGGGTTTTGATTTGGTCGTCGATGTTGCGGATGGTCATGGTCGTCGTCATGCCGTACTCCATCAGTCTTTGACTGCATTTTAGTCATTGACTAATGTTTTGCAATGTCGGAAATCGGCGGCATGCGGGACGGACGAACTTGACAACGCCCGCCTCGCCTCTATAATCCGCCCTCTTTAGCAGGCGCGTAGCTCAGTTGGTTAGAGCACCACCTTGACATGGTGGGGGTCGTTGGTTCGAATCCAATCGCGCCTACCAATGCCCAAGTCGATTCCCGTGTTCCGGGTAGCCGAGCCAGCGGTGAAACAGGTCTGGAAGGCTGGCGAAAAGTGCGGTTCGGCCGCGCTTTTTTCGTTTACGGCGCCGGTGTCGTCCGGGCGTTGGCTGCTCGCTTGCATATATGTATACGTGAAGGTCGCGTCATGCCCAACATCACCTTGCCCGACGGCTCCGTCCGCGCTTTCGAACATCCGGTCACGGTGGGCGAGGTGGCGACCTCCATCGGCGTCGGTCTGGCGAAGGCGGCGCTGGCCGGGAAGGTCGACGGGCGGCTGGTCGATTTGTCGCATTTGATTGAGTCCGACGCGCCGCTCGCCATCGTCACCGACAAGAATCCCGAAGGCGTCGACATCCTGCGGCACTCTTGCGCTCACTTGCTGGCGCAGGCGGTGAAGGAGTTGTTCCCCGACGCGCAGGTGACCATCGGGCCGGTCATCGAAAACGGCTTCTATTACGATTTCTCCTACAAGCGCCCGTTTACGCCCGAAGACCTCGCGGCCATCGAAGCGCGCATGGGCGAAATCGCCCGCCGCGACCTGAAGGTGACGCGCGAAGTGTGGCCGCGCGACAAGGCGGTGGCGTTCTTCGAGGGCATCGGCGAGCACTACAAGGCGGAAATCATCGGCTCGATTCCGGCGGGCGAGGACGTGTCGCTGTACCGGCAGGGCGATTTCGTCGACCTCTGTCGCGGCCCGCACGTGCCGTCTACCGGCAAGCTGAAGGCGTTCAAGCTCACCAAGCTGGCGGGGGCGTACTGGCGCGGCGACGTCAATAACGAAATGCTCCAGCGCATCTACGGCACGGCATGGGCGAAGAAGGAAGACCTCGACGCGTACCTGCACATGCTCGAAGAAGCCGAAAAGCGCGACCATCGCCGCCTCGGACGGCAACTCGACTTTTTCCACTTGCAGGACGAAGCGCCGGGGATGGTGTTCTGGCACGCCAAGGGCTGGACGCTATGGCAGCAGGTGGAGCAATACCTGCGCCGCACCATTTCGCGCCACGGTTATCAGGAAGTGCACACGCCGCAAATCGTCGACCGCGCGCTGTGGGAACGCTCCGGGCACTGGGACATGTACGCCGACCTGATGTTTACCACGCAGTCGGAAAAGCACGACTACGCGGTGAAGCCGATGAACTGCCCGTGCCACATCCAGATTTTCAATCAGGGGCTGAAAAGCTACCGCGACCTGCCGCTGCGCATGGCCGAGTTCGGCTCCTGCCATCGCAACGAGCCGTCCGGCGCGCTGCACGGGCTGATGCGCGTGCGCAACTTCGTGCAGGACGACGCCCATATCTTCTGCTCGGAAGAACAAATCGGGCCGGAGACGGCGGCCTTCATCCACCTGCTGCAAAAGGTGTACCGCGATTTCGGCTTCACCGACGTGCTGGTGAAGCTCTCCACCCGCCCCGACAAGCGCGTCGGTTCCGACGACCAGTGGGACGCGGCGGAAGCGGCGCTCGCCGCCTCGCTCGACGCCGAGGGGCTCGCCTACGATTTGCAGCCGGGCGAGGGCGCTTTCTACGGGCCGAAAATCGAGTTTTCGCTCAAGGACAGCCTCGGTCGCGTCTGGCAATGCGGCACGCTGCAACTGGATTTCAACCTGCCGCACCGCCTTGGCGCCGAGTACGTCGCCGAGGACAACACCCGCAAGGTGCCGGTGATGCTGCATCGCGCCGTGCTCGGTTCGCTGGAGCGTTTCATCGGCATCCTCATCGAGCACCACGCCGGCGCGATGCCGCTGTGGCTGGCGCCGGTGCAGGCGGTGGTGATGAATATTTCCGAGGGACAGGCGGATTACGCCACCCAAGTCGCGCAAAGGTTGCTGGATGCGGGCTTCCGTGTCGAAACCGATTTGCGCAACGAAAAGATCAACTATAAAATCCGCGAGCACAGTGTGCATAAGCTGCCTTACCAGATTGTCGTCGGCGACAAGGAAAAGGCCGCGGGCAAGGTGGCGGTGCGCATCCGGGGCGGCCAGGATCTTGGCCAACTGTCCCTCGATTCGCTGATCGAACGCTGGCTTCGTGAAATCGATGCGAAGGCCGGCCCGGTCTGATTTTGGCTTTTGTGGAGACTTGAACCATCGCTCAAGAAAAAAAGCAGCGCGTGAATGGAGAAATCACCGCGCCGGAAGTGCGTCTGGTAGGCGAGGACGGAGAACCGCTGGGAATCATGTCCCTGCGCGCCGCGCTCGAAGCGGCCGAGGAGGCGGGCGTCGATTTGGTCGAAATCGCGCCGACGGCGCAGCCGCCCGTGTGCAAGGTGATGGATTTCGGCAAGTTCCGCTATCAGGAACAGAAGAAAGCCCACGAAGCCCGCTTGAAGCAGAAGCAGGTGCAGGTCAAGGAAGTGAAGTTCCGACCGGGCACGGATGAAAACGATTACCAGATAAAGTTGCGCAACCTGCGCCGCTTTCTCGACGAAGGCGACAAATGCAAGGTGACGCTGCGGTTCCGGGGTCGTGAGATGGCGCACCAGGAGTTCGGGGCGCGTCAGCTCGAACGCATCAAGGCCGACCTCGAAGACGTCGGTCAGGTTGAACAGATGCCCAAGATGGAAGGGCGTCAGATGATTATGGTGGTCGCGCCTGTCCGCAGCGCAAGCAAGGGCAAGTGAGACCAGCGCAGGACGCGCTCCGCGAGGGGCGCGAAACGCCGCGCCTGCGGGCGCGGACGACAAGTGGCGTCGGGTGTCGAAAGTCCGTGGAAGGGCTACCCGACGACATTCTATAAACGACGGAGTATCGAAATGCCCAAGATGAAGACCAAGAGCAGCGCCAAGAAGCGTTTCAAGGTGCGCGCCAGCGGCAGCATCAAACGCTCGCACGCGTTCAAGCGCCACATCCTCACCAAGAAAACCACCAAGAACAAGCGCCATCTGCGCGGCACCGTGGACATCCACGTCGCCGACGAAAAGCTGATTCGCGCCATGTTGCCTTTCGCCTGAGGAGAACGCCATGCCCAGAGTAAAACGCGGAGTCACGGCGCGCGCTCGCCACAAGAAGGTTCTCGACCAGGCCAAGGGTTATCGCGGCCGCCGCAAGAACGTCTACCGCATCGCCAAGGAAGCGGTGATGAAGGCGGGGCAGTACGCCTACCGCGACCGCCGCCAACGCAAACGTCAGTTCCGCGCCCTGTGGATTGCCCGCATCAACGCGGGCGCGCGCGAGTTGGGGCTGACCTACAGCACCTTCATGAACGGCCTGAAAAAAGCCGCCATCGAGGTGGACCGCAAGGTTTTGGCCGATTTGGCCGTGTTCGACAAGCCGGCGTTCGCCGCGCTCGCCGCGCAGGCCAAGGCCCAAATCGCCGCCTGAAGCAGTCACTCGCCAACGCAAAGGAACGCGCGGCGCGGAAAAAGGGAGGCTCGGCCTCCTTTTTTTCTTGAGCCACGAAGAAAACGCGACATGGACACACTCGAACGACTGGTAAGTGAAGCCCGCGCGGCCTTCGACGCCGCCGCCGACGCCGCCGCGCTGGAGCAGGCGAAGGCGCGCTTCCTCGGCAAAAGCGGACTCGTCACCGAGCAACTGAAGGCGCTCGGCAAGCTGACGCCGGAAGAAAAACGCGAACGCGGCGCGGCGGTCAATCGCGCCAAGGCGGCCATCGAAGCCGCACTGGAAGCGCGCCGCGACGGGCTGCGTCAGGCGGCGCTCGCGGCGCAACTGGCCGCCGAACGGCTCGACGTCACCCTGCCCGGACGCGGCTCGACCATCGGCGGCCTGCATCCGGTGAGCCGCACGATGGAGCGCATCGAACGGCTGTTCCACTCCATCGGCTTCGTCGTCGCCGACGGCCCGGAAATCGAAACCGACTGGCACAACTTCACCGCCCTGAACGTGCCGCCGAATCACCCGGCGCGCTCGATGCAGGACACCTTCTTCCTCGAAGGCGAAAAAGACACGCTGCTGCGCACCCACACCAGCCCGGTGCAGGTGCGCTCGATGCTCGCCCACGTCGAACGTCACCGCGACGCCGACCCGATGCCCGATTTGCGCATCATCGCGCCGGGGCGCGTCTATCGCGTCGATTCCGACGCCACTCACTCGCCGATGTTCCATCAGGTCGAAGGGCTGTGGGTGGGCGAGGGCGTGAGCTTCGCCGATTTGAAAGGCGTTGTGGCCGACTTCCTGCGCGACTTCTTCGAGACCGACGAATTGAAGCTGCGCTTCCGGCCGTCCTTCTTCCCGTTCACCGAACCGTCGGCGGAAATCGACGTCGCCTTCATGAGCGGCGCGCTCGAAGGGCGCTGGCTGGAAGTGTGCGGCTGCGGCATGGTGCATCCGAACGTGTTGCGCAGCGGCGGCTTCGACCCCGAACGCTACACCGGCTTCGCCTTCGGCTTCGGCCCCGACCGCCTCACCATGCTGCGTTACGGGGTCAACGACCTGCGCCTGTTCTTCGAGGGCGACCTGCGTTTCCTTGGCCAATTCAGGTAAGGGACAGAACCATGCAATTTTCCGAGAACTGGCTGCGCACCTTCGTCAATCCGCCGCTCGACACCGACGCCCTCGGCCATCTGATGACCATGGCCGGGCTGGAAGTCGAGGAAGCCCATGCGGTCGCGCCGCCCTTCAGCGGCGTGGTGGTGGCGCGAATCGTCGCCGCCGAAAAACATCCCGACGCCGACAAGCTGAAGCTCTGCAAGGTCGACGTCGGCGAGGGCGAACCGCTGCAAATCGTGTGCGGCGCGCCCAACGCCGCCGTGGGCATGAAAGTGCCGTGCGCCAGGGTGGGCGCGAAGTTGCCCGGCGATTTCGCCATCAAGGCCGCCAAACTGCGCGGGGTGGAATCCTTCGGCATGTTGTGCTCGGCGCGCGAACTGGGGCTGTCGGAAGACCACGCCGGCCTGCTGGCGCTGCCGGACGACGCGCCGGTCGGCACGGACATCCGCGCCTACCTCGACCTCGACGACACCGCCTTCGAAATCAAACTCACCCCCAACCGCGCCGACTGCCTGAGCCTCACCGGCGTGGCGCGCGAAGTGGCGGCGCTCACCGGCGCGCCTTTCACCCCCGCGCCGCTGACGCTGGTTCCGCCGACGAGCGCGGCACGCCGCGCCATTGTGCTCGACGCCCCGCAACAGTGCCCGCGCTATTGCGGTCGCGTCATCTCCGGGGTCGACGCGAAAGCGCCGACGCCGACGTGGATGAAAGACCGCCTGCAACGCTCCGGCATCCGTTCGATTAGCGCGTTGGTGGACATCACCAACTACGTGATGCTCGAACTCGGCCAACCGCTGCACGCCTTCGACAACGCCAAGCTGCAAGGCGCGATTCACGTCCGTCTGCCCAAGCCGGGCGAAGAACTGCTGCTGCTGAACGAGCAAACCGTGCGCCCCGCGCCCGACACGCTGCTCATCGCCGACGAGGCCCGCGCGCTGGCGCTGGCCGGCATCATGGGCGGCGAGGAAACCGGCGTCACGCTCGACACCCGCGAGCTTTTCCTCGAATCCGCTTTCTTCACCCCCGCCGCCGTCGCCGGACGCGCCCGCGCCTACGGCTTCGCCTCGGACGCCTCGCACCGCTATGAACGCGGCGTCGATTTTCAGTTGCAGCGCCCGGCCATCGAACGCGCCACCCAACTCGTCCTCGAAATCTGCGGCGGCGAGGCCGGGCCGGTGGAAGAAGCGCGCTCGGACGCCGACCTGCCGCAACGCGCCGAAGTGGCGCTGCGCCCGGCGCGCGTGCGCAAGGCGCTCGGCGTCGAGCTCGACGACGAAACCATGCGCGCCCTCCTGGAGCGCGTGCATCTCGAAGTGCGCAACCTCGCGGTCGAACTGCGGGTGACGCCCCCGTCTTTCCGTTTCGACATCGAAATCGAGGAAGACCTCATCGAAGAAATCGCCCGTCTCCACGGCTACGACAACATTCCCGCCCCGTCGCCGCGCGCCTCGCTGGCGATGCTCCCCTGCACCGAATCGGCGCGTCCCGATTGGGCGGTGCGCCATCGTCTGGCCGGGCGCGGTTTTCAGGAAGTGGTCAATTTCGCCTTCGTCGAAGCGGCGTGGGAGCGCGATTTCTGCGCCAACGCCGCGCCGATTCGGCTTGCCAACCCCATCGCCAGCCAGATGGACACCATGCGCTCCAGCCTGATTGCCGGGCTGGTGGCGAACCTCGTCACCAACCGCAAGCGCCAGCAAAATCGCGTGCGCGTGTTCGAAATCGGGCGTTGCTTCGTCCGTCGCGCCGCGCCGCAGGGCGTCGCCGGCGAGGAAGTGGCGGGCTTCTGGCAGCCGCGTCGCCTCGCCGCGCTGGCGGCGGGCACGGCGCTGCCCGAACAATGGGGCGAAGCGGCGCGCGCCGTCGATTTCTACGACATCAAGGGCGACCTCGAAGCCCTGTTCGCGCCACGCGCGCTCAGCTTCGCGCCGGTCGAACATCCGGCGCTGCATCCGGGGCGCGCCGCCTCCGTGTCGCTCGACGGGCGCGTCGTCGGCGTCGTCGGCGAAATTCATCCGCTGTTGGCGCAACGCTTCGAGTTGGGCGCTTCGCCCGTGGTGTTCGAAGTCGAACTCGACGCCGCGCTCGCCGCCGTCAAGCCGGAATCCGGCGACATTTCGCGCATGCCCGCCGTGCTGCGCGATTTGGCGCTGGTGGTGCCAGCGACGGTGAGCGCGGCGCAGGTGCTGAACGCCTTGCAGGAAGCGGCTCCCGCCACGGTGCGGGAAATCGCGCTGTTCGACGTCTATCAGGGCAAGGGCGTCGAACCGAATCACAAGAGTCTTGCATTCAGAATTTTCATGCAAGATACTCAGCGCACCCTCGAGGACGCCGAAGTCGATGAAGCGGTCTCCGGGTTGCTTCGTCACGTAGAGCGCGCCGTGGGTGGACGGCTGCGCGTTTGAAAGGGGGATTCCATGACCTTGACCAAAGCCGAGCTTGCCGACCTGCTTTTCGAACAGGTGGGGCTTAACAAGCGTGAAGCCAAGGACATGGTGGAAGGCTTTTTCGAGGAAATCCGCGCCTCGCTGGAGCAGGGCGAAGCCGTCAAGTTGTCGGGCTTCGGCAACTTCCTGCTGCGCGACAAGCCGCAACGTCCGGGGCGCAACCCCAAGACCGGCGAGGAGATTCCGATTACCGCGCGCCGCGTGGTGACTTTCCACCCAAGCCAGAAACTGAAGGCCGCCGTGGAGGAATTGAGCCATGCCGACCGAAACGCCTGAAGCCGTGCCGGCGGCGGCGCTGCCGCCGATTCCCGCCAAGCGTTATTTCAGCATCGGCGAGGTGAGCGAGCTGTGCGGCGTCAAGGCGCACGTGCTGCGCTATTGGGAGCAGGAATTCTCCCAGTTGAAGCCGGTCAAGCGCAGCGGCAACCGCCGCTATTACCAGCACCATGAAGTGCTGCTGGTGCGCAAGATTCGCCACCTGCTCTACGACGAGGGCTTCACCATCTCCGGAGCGCGCAACCGTCTCGACGAAGCCGCGATTCAGGACCAGGAAAACGCCATCGCCGCCGAGGAGGCGCGCGCCCTGCTGGCGGAATTGCGCGTCGAAGTCGAAGGCGCGCTGGGCGTGCTGCGCGGCTGAGTCCGTAATCGTTTCCGACGCAGGAACCGGCATTGGGGTCAATCGAAAGATTGGCCCTTTCGCTTTTCAGCGCGTGTGGGACGCGGCGCGTTTCGCAAAATGCGCCGAATCGCCCCAACGGTCGCGCGCGATTTTCCTGCCCACCGAGGCGATGCGCATTTCGAGGCATTCCGCGCACTGGCCGGCGCCCTCGTCGAGACAGGGCTTGCCGTCGTAGAGGGTGTAGAGCGGGCGCACGCGCGGCGGCGTCACCTGCGGCATGACGACGTTGGCGCCGAAACGCAGACCCTGTTCGCGTCCGTCGTCGGTCATTGCCTGCAGGGCCGTGGTGGCGGCGATGTTGACGTCGCGCAGCAACAGGCGGGCGGCGGCAATCATGCGCAGGCCGAGGCGCAGACGTTCCGGCGCCGACGGGATGGCTTGCGCGGCGGGCAACACGGCGTCGGCGTGCGGGATGTAGGGACCCATGCCAATCATGTCGATGTCCATGTCGCGCAGGAAGAGCAGGTCGTCGACCAGATGTTCGACGGTCTGACCCGGCAGGCCAATCATCACGCCGGTGCCGACCTGATAGCCGAGGGCGCGCAAGGTTTTCAGACAGGCGACGCGCGTCTCGAAGCGCTGCGCGGGCGGATGCAGGGCGGCGAACAATTCGGGCGAGGCGGTTTCGATGCGCAGAAGATAGCGGTGCGCGCCGGCGGCGAACCAGCGCGCGTAAGTCGCCTCGCTCTGCTCGCCGAGGCAAAGGGTGATGCCCAAGCCCTGCGGGCGCGTCGCGTCGCGGGTCGCCGTCTTGACGGCGCGCACCATCGCCTCGACGCGGCGCACGAACACGGCGTCGCGCCGTTCGCCGGCTTGCAGAACCAGCGAACCGTAACCCTGTTCGGCGCACCAGCGCGCGCAGGCGACGACTTCTTCCACGGGCAGGGTGTAGCGCGCCAGATTCCGGTTGCCGCGGCGGATGCCGCAATAACGGCAGTCGAGCGTGCAGCGATTGGAGAATTCGATGAGGCCGCGCAGACGCACGTCGTCGCCGCAATACGCGAGCAGCGTCCGTTCGGCGGCGTCGCGCAGCGCCTCGACTTCGCGCGGGTCGGTCGTGGACAGGATGCGGCGCAGCACCTCGCGTACGTCGTCGCCGCTCTGCCAGTCGCTGGCGAGCAAGCGGGCGAATTCGGCGGAGATTTCCGGCCGCGTCGGCGCGCGCCGATGCCAGACTATCGTCGCCGCGTCGCCCACGTCAGGCAGGCTCGCAGGCGGCGTGCGCGCGCGTCGTTGCCGAGCGGTTTCCCTTCAGTGCGCGGCGATAGGCGTCGAGCGCGGCGGGGAAACATTGCAGCGAACGGTCGAGCACGCCTTGCACCACGGAAATGGCCATGCCGTAGTTGGTCATCGGCACGCCCTGTCGCGCGGCGCGATACTGGCGCGAGAGGATTTGCCGCCGCGTCGCCGTGCAGCCGCCGCATTGCACGACCAGTGCGTAGGGCGACAAATCGGTGGGGAAGAAATCCCGCCCCGCTTTGACTTCGATTTCAAGGTCGCCGCCGGCGAACTGGCGCAACCAGCGCGGGATTTTCACGCGCGCGATGTCGTCGGCCAAGGCGTGATGGGTGCAGGTTTCGGCGATGAGCACGCGGTCGCCGGGCGCGAGGCGCGAAATCGCCCCGGCGCCCTCGGCGAAAGCGATGACGTCGCCCTTGAAGCGCGCCTGCAGAATGGAAAAGGTGGTCAGAAGGATGTCGGGCGGCGTGTCGGCGGCGGCTTTGAGCACCACTTGCGAATCGCAGACGACGAGGCGCGGCGGCACGGTCAGCCGCGTCAGCAGCGCCGCAAGTTCGCGTTCCTTGACCATCAGGCTCGCCGCGTCGCTGTCGAGAATGTCGCGCAGCGTCTGCACCTGCGGCAGAATCAGGCGCCCTTTCGGCGCGCCGAGGTCGATTGGCACCACCAGCACCACGAGGTCGCCCGGACGAATCAGGTCGCCGACGAGGCGCGCTTCTTCCAGCCCGTTGTCCGGAGCGCGACGAATCATCGCCTCCTTGAGCGCGTCGATGCCTTCGCCCCGGGTGGCGCAGACGGCGACCGATTCGATGTCGTCGGCGGCCAGTTCCTGTAACGTCTCCTTGCCCGGTTCGCCCAAATCGGCCTTGTTGAAGACGACGACGAAAGGCGTGCGTTGCGCGCGCAGGGTGGCGATGAGTTCCCGTTCGAGCGCGCCGGGATGGGCGTCGGCGACGACCACCAGCGCCAAATCGGCGCGTTCGATTACCGCGCGCGTGCGTTCGACCCGCAGCGCCCCCAGTTCGCCCGCGTCGTCGAGACCGGCGGTGTCGATGAACACGACGGCGCCCAACGGCGACAATTCGAAAGCTTTTTCCACCGGGTCGGTGGTCGTGCCGGGGTGCTCGGAGACAATCGACACCGCCTGTCCAATCAGCGCGTTCATCAGCGTCGACTTGCCGCTGTTGCGCCGTCCGAAGATGCCGATGTGCAGACGCAGCCCCTTGGGCGTGTCCTGCAGGGAGTTCGATAGTTCGTTCATGGTTGCCCCAGTGCCGTCATCGCTTGCGGCGACAACAGGCGGTCGAGTGTTTGCGGGGCGAGCAGGTCGCGCCCCGAGACGACTTCGCGGATGGTGCGGCGCTCTTGCAGCGCTTCCCGCGCCACTTCGGCGGCCTTCTCGTAGCCGAGTTCCGGCGCCAGCGCGGTGGCGTGAACGAGCGCGGCTTCGAGCAACTCGGCGCAGCGCCCGGCGTCGGCTTCGAGTCCGTCGATGCAGCGCGTGCGGAACAGCGTGTCGGCGCGTTCGAGCAGTTCGAGGTTGCCGAGCAGCGCGTGCGCCAGCAGCGGCAAAAAGGCGTTGAGTTCGAGTTGGCCGGACTGGGCGGCGAGCGTCACCGCCTGGTCTTGCGCGACGACTTGCAGCGCGGCCTGACCGACGGCCTCGCAAATCACCGGATTGACCTTGCCCGGCATGATGCTGGAGCCGACCTGCACGGCGGGCAGGCGGATTTCGCCCAACCCGGCGCGCGGCCCGGAGGCGAGCAGGCGCAGGTCGGAGGAAATCTTGAACAGGTTGACCGCGTGCGCCTTGAGGATGCCGGAGACCTCGACGAAAGCGTCGGCGTTCTGCGTCGCGTCGACGAGGTTTTCGGCGCGCGCGAAATGCAGGCGCGTCGCTTCGCGCAACGCGTCGACGACGCGGAAGATATAGTCGCGCGGCGCCGTCAGTCCGGTGCCGATGGCGGTGCCGCCGAGGTTGACCACGCGCAGCCGTTCCTCGCATTTGAACACGCGCCAGCGGTCGCGCCCCAAGGCTTCGGCCCATGCCGAACACTCGGCGCCGAGGGTGAGCGGACAAGCGTCCTGCAACTGCGTGCGCCCGACCTTGACGATGGCGGCGAAATCGCGCTCGCGCGCCTGAAACGCCGTTTGCAACGCCGCAATCGCTTTCTCCAGCCGCCGCAACGATTCGGTCGCGGCCACCTTGAGCGCGGTGGGAAACACGTCGTTGGTCGACTGGTGCAGGTTGACATGATGCAGGGGATGCACGCGCCGATACTCGCCGCGCTTGCCGCCGAGGATTTCTTCGGCGCGGTTGGCGAGCACTTCGTTCACGTTCATGTTGAGCGAGGTGCCGGCGCCGCCCTGCAAGGCGTCGACGATGACCGCGCCGGACAAGTCGTCGCGGCCTTCCGCCAGTTCCAGACAGGCCGCCGCGATGGCTTCGCCGGTTTCGCGCTCCAGATGCCCGAGCGCCGTGTTCGTCCGCGCGCACGCGAGTTTGACCAGCGCCATGCCGCGCACCAGCGCCGGGGCGCAAGGTCGCCCGCTCAGCGGGAAATTGACCAGCGCGCGCGCCGTGTGAATGCCGTACAGGGCATCGGCGGGCACGGAGAATTCGCCGAGCGTATCGGTCTCGATGCGCGTCGCGGACGATTCAGCAGAACACATCCCGTTTTCCGTTGCGGATGTGGGCGAGCATTTTTTCGGCGTTGCGCCGCGTCTTGGCCTCCATGCGCTCCAACTCGCAGGCAATCGACGCCTCGCCGGCGCAGCGGGCGGCGTCCGAACCGTAATCGAGCACGTATTCGAGAAAAGTGGTCACCGCGTTGGGGTCGCATTTCTGCTTGATGAGTCCGGGCTTGGCGAGGTCCATGAAGTCGCGCCCCGTGCGCCCGAGCCGGTAACAGGCGGTGCAGAACGAAGGAATGAAGCCCATCGTCGCCAGTTCGGCGATGACTTCGTCGAGCGGGCGGTGGTCGCCAAGCTGGAACTGCCCCGCCGTTTCGTCGCCGCTGTAGCCGCCCGGGTTGGTGCGGCTGCCGGCGGAAATCTGCGAGACGCCGAGCATGTAGCACTCGCGGCGAATCGCCGCCGATTCGCGCGTCGACAGGATGATGCCGGTGTAGGGCACGGCCAGTCGCAGGATGGCGATGATTTTCTTGAAATCGTCGTCGCTTACCGGCGCGGGCGGCGCCATCGACATCGGCGAGCCGTCCGCCGGTTCCATGCGCGGCACGCTGATGGTGTGGCTGCCGACGCCGAACAAGGCTTCGAGGTGGGCGATGTGCCGCATCAGGCTGAGAATCTCGAAGCGCCAGTCGGCGAGGCCGAACAGCACGCCCATGCCCACGTCGTCGATGCCGGCGCGCATGGCGCGTTCGAACGCCGTAACGCGCCAGTCGAAATCGCGTTTCCTGCCGGCGAGATGCACCGCCGCGTAGGTCGGGCGGTGATAGGTTTCCTGAAAGAGTTGGTAGGTGCCGATGCCGGCTTCTTTCAGGCGTTTGAATTCATCCAACTCCAGCGGCGCGAGATTGACGTTGAGGCGGCGAATGTGGCCGTGCGTCTCGGTGACCTCATAGACCGCGCGGATGGCGTCGAGGATGTAGTCGAAACCGCCACGGGCTTTCGAATACCCCTCGCCGGCCACCAGCAACAGGCGCTTGTGTCCCTGCCGAACCAGTTCGCGCGTCTCGGCGCGGATGGCGTCCATGTCGAGCGCCGTGCGCTTGAGCGCCTTGTTGCCGGCGCGAAAGGCGCAATAACTGCAATCGTTGCCGCAGACGTTGGAGATGTAGAGCGGCGCGAACAGCACCATGCGCCGCCCGTAGATTTGCTCCTTGACCTCTTTCGCGGCGGCGAACAACTCTTCCGTCAGTTCCGGGCCGGCGCCACACAGCGTCGCTACCTCGTCCGCGTCCAGTCCGTGCAACTCGCGCGCCTTGTCCAGCACCGCGCGAACCCGCCCGGCATCGTTGCGGACGACGCGGCGCAGCGTCTCCTCCACTTCGGCCGGGCGCAGCCAGTCGGAAAGTGCATCCATTGTGTCTTCTCCCCCCAGAGAAGTCTTCCTGCCGTTCAAACCCGACCGGGTCGCGGCGGATGGCCTGTAGTTGGGGCAATGGTATTTTTGTCACTCCCGACGATTCGTGATGAAGTGGGCATTTCCGGAATTTTTTGTCACTTTTAGAGAGTGCTCCGATAAATTTTTGTCACTTGTAGTGACATGGCTTGGACAAAATTCCAACCGAGCCGGAAATGTGCAGTGGGTATGAGCACGAAATGATTCCGGCGTTGTTTCGCAGGGGGAAGAAAATGTCCACATTGGTCAGCAATGACCCGTCGAAATGCGTCGCTTGCAACAAATGCATCCGTGTCTGCCCTATCGAAGGGGCCAACGTGGTCGTCAAGGATGACACTGGCCACTACCGGGTCGACATCGACCATGAGCGCTGCATCGCCTGCGGCATGTGTATTCAAGCCTGTCAGCACGACGCGAGGGATTATCGCGACGACACGCAGAAATTCTTCGACGACCTGCGGGCGCGGACGCCCATCTCCGTTTTCACCGCCCCGGCGATACGAACCAATTTCGACCGCTGGCCGCAAATCATCACCTGGCTCAGAAGTATGGGCGTCAAGAAAATCTACGACGTCTCATTGGGCGCCGACATCTGCACCTGGGCGCACATCCGCTACATCCAGAAATACCATCCGGCCTCGGTCATCACCCAACCGTGTCCGGCCATCGTCAATTACATCCTGATGTTTCGCCACGACCTTCTGCAGTACCTCTCCCCGGTGCAGAGTCCGATGATGTGCACCGCTATCTATATGCGCAAATATGAAGGCATCGACGACAAGATTGCCGCGCTTTCTCCCTGCATCGCCAAGACGGACGAATTCGAGGCCACCGGAATCGTCGGCTACAACGTGACTTTCCGGAAACTGGCCGAATACATCGGAAAGAACCGCATCAGGCTGCCGATAGCGCCGGGGACGTTCGACCACTACGCCTGCGGGCCGGGCAGTCTGTACCCGATGCCCGGCGGCTTGAAGGAGAACGTCGAGTTCTATCTCGGCAAGGCTCTGCGGGTCGACAAGTCGGAGGGGCAGCACGTCGTTTACGACGCTCTGGACAAATTCGCCGGCAAGAGGAAGCAATCGCTGCCCGCCATCTTCGACGTGCTCAATTGCGCCGAAGGTTGCAATCTGGGAACGGGTTGCCTGCACAACAAGGACGTCTTCGACATCCATACGGTCATGGACGCCGCGCGCAAGAAAGCGTTGGAGAATCGGGACAAGGACTATTGGGACAAGCTTTTCGCCGAATACGACGAACGTTTGAAGCTCGACGATTTCATTCGCGAGTATCAACCCGTCGACGTGAGCGTTCCCGAAGCCACGCCGGAGCAAATCGAGCAGGCTTTCGTCGCGCTGGGCAAAATGACCGTCGCGGAAAGGCACTTCGATTGCGGCGCCTGCGGCTCCGAGACCTGTCTGGGCATGGCGAGGAAAATCGCCTTGGGCATCAATTCGCCGCATTCGTGCATCGAGAAGGCCCGGGTCGATATCGGCTCGGAACTGGCCAGCCGACAACAGCAGAACATGGAAAATCTGGATGCGATACTGGAACGGATTTCCGGCATCAAGCAGAAATCCGACGGCATCTCCACGGCGCTGGACGGCGTGCGCGCCACCATCTCGGAATTCAACGAGATGTCCACCTCGACCGCCAAAATCGCCATGAACATCAACCTCATCGCGCTCAACGCCTCGATTGAGGCGGCGCGGGCCGGCGAGCACGGGCGCGCGTTCTCGGTCGTGGCGCAGGAAATCAGAAACCTGTCGGACAAGACCAAGAACATCGTCGGCACGACGGAGCATCTCACGCAACAGGCGTTCGCGGCGACGCGGCAGGTCAACGAAATCAGCGGCGGCATTCTGGAGGAAGTGCTGCGCACGCAAACGGACATCAACGACATCATCGACGCCACGAAGGAATTTTCCGGAGCGACTTCCTGAACTCGCGCGGCGGCGAGACTTTTTTTGCCGTGTTTTCTGGCAAGTCGGCGTCGATTTGCTACAATCGCGCCCTCGTGTCGGGGCGTAGCGCAGTCTGGTAGCGCACTTGCATGGGGTGCAAGGGGTCGCGAGTTCGAATCCCGCCGCCCCGACCAGAAATTCTCGAATAAACCGGCTTCTGGCCGGTTTTTTTATTTGTCCGGTGCCTGCAACCATGAATTCCGAATCCGCCGCCGTGCCGGCTTCCGCTGCCGAGACTTGTTACCACTGCGGTCTGCCGGTGCCGCCGGAGACGGATTTCCACGTCGCGGTGGCGGGCGAGGAGCGCCGCATGTGCTGCGCCGGCTGCGAAGCGGTGGCGCAGGCCATCGTCGGCAACGGCTTGACCGACTACTACCGCCACCGCGACGCGCTGCCGGAAAAGCGCATCGAGGCGCTGCCCGACGAGTTGCGCGAACTGGGTCTGTTCGACCATCCCGAATTCCAGCAGAGCTTCGTGCGCCCGGTGGGCGAGCACGAGCGCGAAGCGTCGCTGATTCTCGAAGGCATCACCTGCGCCGCCTGCGTGTGGCTGAACGAGCAGCACATCGCCCGCCAGCCCGGCGTCACCGCGGTGCACATCAACTACGCCACCCGCCGCGCCCGCGTGCGTTGGGACGAGGAAAAAATCAAACTCTCCGGCATCCTCGCGGCGGTGCAGGCCATCGGCTACCGCGCCTATCCCTACGACGCGGCACGCGCCGAGCAGGTCGCCGACCGCGAGCGCCGCTCGATGCTCTGGCGGGTGTTCGTCGCCGGCCTGGGCATGATGCAGGTGATGATGTACGCGGTGCCGGCCTACGTGGCCGGGGAGGGCGACGCCTCGTTCGCGCTCTATTCGCCGGTGTTCAACTGGGCGAGCCTCATCCTGACCTTGCCGGTGGTGTTCTATTCCGCCGCGCCGTTCTTCAAACGCGCCTGGCGCGACATCCGGCTGCGCCATCTCGGCATGGACGTGCCGGTGGCGCTCGGCGTCGGCAGCGCCTTTCTCGCCAGCGTGTGGACGACGCTCACCGGCGGGCAGACGGTGTATTTCGATTCGGTGACGATGTTCGTTTTCCTGCTGCTCGGCGGGCGCTATCTGGAAATGCTGGCGCGCCAGAAGGCGGTGCGCGGCATCGAGGAACTCGGCAAGGCGCTGCCCGCGTTCAGCGACCGGCTGACGCACTGGCCGGACGCGGCCAGCGAGCGCGTGCCGGTGTCGCAACTCGCGCCCGGCGATTGCGTGCGCGTGCGCCCCGGAGAGGTGGTGCCCGCCGACGGCGTGGTTATCGAAGGCGTCTCCGAAGCCAACGAGGCGCTGCTCACCGGCGAGAGCACTCCCGTGCCGAAAACCGTCGGCGCGCCGCTCACCGGCGGCAGCATCAACATCGGCAGCCCGCTGGTGCTGCGCGTCGAACAGGTGGGCGACGGCACGCGGCTGGCGGCGATTCGTCGCCTGATGGAGCGCGCCGCTGGCGAGAAGCCGCGTCTGGCGACGCTCTCCGACCGCGTCGCCGGCAGGTTCGTCCTCGTGCTGCTGGCGCTGGCGGCGGCGACGGGCGTCGCGTGGGCGTTCATCGACCCGTCGCGGGCGCTGTGGGTGTTCGTCTCGGTGCTGGTGGTGGCCTGCCCGTGCGCCCTGTCGCTGGCGACGCCGACCGCGCTCACCGTGGCCACCGACACGCTGGCGCGCATGGGCGTGCTGGTGACGCGCGGCCACGCCATCGAAACGCTGGCGCGCGCCAATCATTACGTGTTCGACAAAACCGGCACGCTCACTTTCGGCAAGATGACCGTGGAGGAAATCGTGCCGCTCGGCGCCCTCGACGCCGATGCCCTGTGCGCCCTCGGCGCGGCGCTGGAGCGTGGCTCCGAACACCCGGTCGCCCTCGGCCTGCGCGCTCGCGCCGGCGAGGCGGCGACGGTGGCTGTGAGCGACGTGGTGGCGGTGACGGGGCAGGGGATGGCCGGGCGCTGCGCGGGGGTCGAAGTGTGGATAGGTCGCCCGGATTTCGTCGCCGCTCGCCTTGGGCAGCCGGAACCGGCGCCGGTCGCCGAACTGGAAGCCAAGGTCGGCACGGTGGTGGCGCTCGCCGACGCCAACGGCTGGCTCGGCCTGTTCCGCCTTGCCGACAGCCTGCGCCCGGCGGCGGCGGATTTGCTGCATCAACTCGCGCAGGCGGGCATCCCGGCGACCATCCTCTCCGGCGACGCCCCGGCGGTGGTGGCGGCGGTCGGGCGCGAACTGGGCGTCGCCGACGCCCACGGCGGCCTGAGTCCGCAGGACAAACAAAGCTTCATCGCCGAATTGCAGCGCGACGCGGGCAAAGTGGTGGCGATGGTGGGCGACGGTGTGAACGACGCCCCGGTGTTGGCGCAGGCGCACGTTTCCGTGGCGATGGGCAGCGGCACCGATTTGGCGCGCAATCAGGCCGACATCGTGCTGTTGGGCGAAGACCTCGCCGGGCTGGCCGACGGCGCGCGCTTGGCGCGCAAGACGCTGCGTATCATCCGGCAGAACCTGTGCTGGTCGTTCGCGTACAATTTTTCCGCTGTGCCGCTGGCGATGGTCGGGTGGGTGACGCCGCTCGTGGCCGGCGTCGGCATGGCCGGCAGTTCGCTGCTGGTGGTTCTCAACGCGCTTCGTCTGCAAAGGCGGCGCAAAACCTGAGGCGAGGATGGAAAGTCTCTACCTGCTGATTCCGCTCTCCGTCATGCTGGTTTTCGTGATAGGTGTCCTTTTCTGGTGGTCTTTACGTACGGGACAATACGATGACCTCGAAGGCCCGGCGTATCGCTTGCTGCTCGACGACCGGGACGAACTGCGACAGGAGGAGGATGGCGGCGCGGAATCTGCGGAAAAGTCCAAGCAAGAATAGAACGCGACGGAACGCCCAAGGACGGAAAGGCGTACCTGTTGTCGTTTGCGACAGATTGAAGCGGCTTTGATCTAGGTCAATGGGATAGCGGTTGGAGTAGGCATACTACGCGCGTTCTGGCGAAGTGTGGTTGCGAGCAAGACCGCACTATCGCAATGGTTTTTTGTCTCTCTGTTGGGGTTGGGGGTGCGTGCATACGCACCCTTTTTTTTGCCCAAGGCGAGGGCAAAATCACCTCCGGCGCGTTCGGACGCCACTTTCCGCGCGTTGCTATATCATCTATCCGTGCTTCCGCTGCGGCCATAACTGCAATACAATTCACGCCCGGAAGTTGACCTGTATCAAATTGTAGTTCTTGCCCGAAGGTATCCTTCGGCGGACGATAGCCGTGGCTCACGGTTGTCGGAGCTGTTTGGGCGTACCAAGAAGGGTTTTATCAACTAAGAGGTGACTCACATGCAATCGCAAGCGACTTATAACTACAAAGTCGTGCGCCAGTTCGCCATCATGACGGTGGTATGGGGCATAGTGGGCATGCTTGTCGGCGTTATCGTCGCGGCACAGCTCGTATGGCCAGAACTGAACGTGCTCGAATTTCTATCTTTCGGCAGGCTACGCCCGCTGCACACCAACGCGGTGATCTTCGCGTTCGGCGGCTGCGCTCTGTTCGCGACGTCTTTCTATGTCGTGCAACGGACCTGTCATACCAAGTTGTTTGCGCCGGGACTGGCCGCGTTCGTCTTCTGGGGCTGGCAACTCGTCATCGTGCTCGCCGCGCTCACCCTTCCTCTTGGTATCACCACTGGCAAGGAATACGCCGAGCTCGAATGGCCGATCGACATCCTGATCACCGTGATCTGGGTGGCCTACGCGATCGTGTTCTTCGGAACCATCGCCGTGCGCAAGGTCAGCCACATCTACGTGGCGAACTGGTTCTACGGCGCCTTCATCATCGCCGTGGCGCTGCTGCACATCTTCAATAGCGCCGAATGGCCGGTTTCGCTGCTGAAGTCCTACTCGGCCTACGCCGGCGTGCAGGACGCGATGGTGCAATGGTGGTACGGCCACAACGCGGTGGGCTTCTTCCTGACCGCTGCCTTCCTCGGCATGATGTACTACTTCGTGCCGAAACAGGCCGACCGTCCGATCTTCTCGTATCGGCTGTCCGTGGTGCACTTCTGGGCGCTGATATTCACGTACATGTGGGCGGGTCCGCACCACCTGCACTACACTGCGCTGCCTGATTGGGCGCAATCCGTCGGCATGTTGTTCTCGCTGATCCTTCTGGCTCCGTCGTGGGGCGGCATGATCAACGGCATCATGACCCTGTCGGGCGCCTGGCATAAGCTGCGCACCGATCCGATCCTGAAGTTCCTCATCACCTCGCTGTCGTTCTACGGCATGTCGACCTTCGAAGGCCCGATGATGTCGGTCAAGAGCGTCAACGCGCTGTCGCACTACACCGACTGGACGATCGGTCACGTGCACTCCGGCGCGCTGGGTTGGGTGGCCTTCATCGCCATCGGCTCGATTTACTTCCTGCTGCCGCGTCTGTATGGCAAGACCGAGATGTACAGCACCAAGCTCATCAACACCCACTTCTGGATCGCCACCGTGGGTATCGTGCTTTACATCGCTTCGATGTGGATCTCCGGTGTGATGCAGGGTTTGATGTGGCGTGCGACCAACGCGGATGGCACCCTGACGTACTCCTTCGCTGAAGGCGTCAAGGCGAGCTACCCGTTCTGGACCATTCGTTTCGTGGGTGGCACGCTCTTCCTCGTGGGGATGCTGATCATGTTCTACAACATGATCAAAACCATCGCCGGCGAGAAAGCTTATAACGCCCCGGTGGTGGCTCCGGCCGCTGCCCACGCTTAAGTCGGAGAACAGACATGGCTCAATCTAAACACGAAGCTATCGAACGCAACGTATTCCTGATGATCGTCCTCACGCTGCTTGCAGTGAGCGTGGGGGGGTTGGTGGAAATCGTGCCGCTGTTCTTCCAGACTTCCACGACCACGGCGGTCGACGAAAAGGGTAACGCGCTCGACGTGCAACCCTATGACGCGCTCCGCCTGGCGGGTCGCGACATCTACATCCGTGAAGGCTGCTACAACTGCCACTCGCAGATGATTCGTCCGTTCCGGGCCGAGACCGAACGCTATGGCCACTACTCGGTGGCGGGCGAGTTCATCTACGACCATCCGTTCCAGTGGGGCTCCAAGCGCACTGGCCCGGATCTGGCTCGCGTGGGCGCTCGTTACTCGGATGAATGGCATCGCGTTCACCTCATCAATCCGCGCGATGTCGTGCCGGAATCGAACATGCCCGCTTACTCGTGGCTCGATCGTCCGCTCAACGCGCCCGACATCGGCGCTCGCATGAAGACCTTGGCGTTCCTCGGCGTGCCTTACACCGACGCCGACATCGCCAATGCTCCCGCTGCGGTCGCCAACAAGACGGAACTCGACGCGGTTGTGGCCTATCTCCAAGGGCTGGGCCTGGCACTTCGTAACGTAAGGTAAGGATGGAGTTGCGCTGCAATGGAAGATCTCGTCAACAACCTGCGGAGCATCATCACCGTAATCGGTTTGCTGTGTTTCCTGGGTATCTGCTACTGGGCATTCAGCAAACACGCGCGGGCGGGATTCGACGAAGCGGCGCAACTGCCTCTGACCGATGACGATTTGCCGGCTAGTCCGGCTGAAAAGGAAGGAAAGACAAATGGCTGACTTTATCAGCGGTTTCTGGAACTTGTACGTGGCGGGCCTCGTTGCTTTTGGGCTGGTGTTCTGCCTCGTCGTGTTGATCGCCAACATGACGGCGCGTGAATCCGGTGAGCCCAAGTTGCAAGGGCACGTCTGGGACGAAACCTTGAGGGAATACAACAACCCGCTGCCGCGCTGGTGGTTGTACCTGTTCTGGGGCACCGTCCTGTTCGCAATCGTATATCTCGTTCTTTTCCCGGGGTTCGGCGCCCATAACGACGGGAAAGGGCTGCGCGCCGAATACGACGCGGAAGTGGCGAAAGCCAACGACACCTATGGCCCGTTGTTCGCCAAGTATCAAGGCACGGACCTTGCCGCGCTCGCTTCCGACCCGGAAGCGGTCGCCACCGGCAAGCGCCTGTTCCTGACCTACTGTTCGCAATGCCACGGCTCGACCGCCACTGGTGCGCGCGGCAAGGACTACGGCTTCCCGAACCTGACCGACAACGATTGGCTCTATGGCGGCAGTCCCGCCACCATCAAAGAGTCCATCGAAGGCGGTCGTGCCGGCGTGATGACGGCGTTCGGCGGCGTGCTCAACAGCGACCAAATCAAGGACGTGGCCAACTACGTGCGTTCCTTGTCCGGTCTGAGCGCCGATTCGACGCGTCTGGCGCGCGGCAAGGACGTCTTTGCCGAGAACTGCGCTGTTTGCCACGGCCCGAACGGCAAGGGCGCCGCCTCCATGGGGCCTGACTTCGCCGCGTTGGGCGCGCCCGACCTCACCGATAACGTTTGGCTTTACAGCAACTCCGAAGCCTCGATTATCGACGGCGTCACCCGTGGCCGTAACGCCGGCCCGGGCAGCGTGACCAACACCATGCCGGCTTGGAAGGATTTCCTTGGCGACGCCAAGGTGCACATCCTCGCCGCGTATGTGTACAGCCTGAGCAAGAAGTAAGAAGTGAAAAAGCACCCCGGAAGTCCGCTTCCGGGGTCTTTTTTCTCACAAGAATCAGAATATTCTAATAGTTTCTGTGAGGTGTCATGCCATGAGCGATTCCAACCCCGGTAATACCGATACTCCAGTCAACGATTCCGCTTCGACGTCTCCGACGCCGGCAACTGCCGCGCCGCAGGCAAAGAAAAAGAAAATTGGCGGGCTTTACGAAAAGCACAACACGATTTACGTGCGTGCCGTCGAAGGCCGCTTCGTCAAGTGGCGCTGGGCGCTGGTGTGGCTGACCCAAATCATCTTTTTGGCGTTGCCGTGGCTGACATGGAACGGACGTCAGGCCGTGCTGCTGCATCTGGTCGAACGCAAGTTTTATATCTTCGGGTGGGTGTTCTGGCCGCAGGACGTCTTTTTCCTCGCCATCATTCTGATTATTTCGGCGTATTCGCTGTTCTTCTTCACCGCCATCGCCGGGCGTCTGTGGTGCGGTTACGCCTGTCCGCAGACGGTCTATACCGAAATCTTCCTGTGGATTGAGCAAAAAATCGAAGGCGACCACGCCAAGCGCGCCAAGCTCGACGCGGCGCCGATGGATGGGCGCAAATTCAGAATCAAGTCGCTCAAGCATTTGATTTGGCTTCTGTTTTCCCTGTGGACGGGTTTTACGCTCGTCGCCTATTTCTCGCCGCTCAAGGAACTGCTGGCGGAAGCGCCGACGTTCAGCTTCGGGCCGTGGGAGACGTTCTGGATTTTCTTTTACGGCGGTTTCACTTACCTGTTCGCCGGCTTCATGCGCGAGCAGGTGTGCAAATTCATGTGCCCGTATGCGCGCTTCCAGTCGGCCATGTTCGACCAGGACACGCTCATCATCACCTACGACGAGGCGCGCGGCGAACCGCGCGGCGTCAAGCGCAAGGGCGACGACACGCCGAAGGGCGATTGCGTCGATTGCGGCATCTGCGTGCAGGTTTGCCCGACCGGCATCGACATTCGCCACGGCCTGCAATATGAGTGCATCGGCTGCGCCGCCTGCGTCGACGCCTGCGACGAAGTCATGCTCAAGATGAACAAGCCCGTCGGGCTGGTGCGCTACACCACCGAGCACGCCATGAAGGAGGGCTGGAGCAAGGCGGAAATCCTCAAACACGTCCGCCGTCCGCGCACGATGATTTACGGTGCCATCCTGTTGCTGATTTTCGCCGCTTTCCTGTGGGGCTTGTCGACGCGCACGCCGTTGCGGGTCGACGTGATTCGCGACCGCGCCTCGCTCGGGCAGGAAATCCCCGGCGGCCTGATCGAGAACGTCTTTATGCTGCGGGTGATGAACATGACCGAAAAGCCGCGCAGCTATACTTTGGAAGTAACCGGGCTCGATGGCCTGCAAGTGGCTGGCGAAAACCGGATGACCGTCAACGCGGCGCAAACCGAGGAATTCACCTTGCCGGTTCATGCGCCGCAGGACGCCGGGCAGCCGGGCGCCAACCGCATCTTTTTCGAGGTCGTCGCCGATGACGACCCCAACGTGAAGCGCCGTGAGAAGGCGACCTTCTTTTTCCCTGCTGACCGCTGAGACAAATATGAGTGCATCGACAACAAACGAAGTCCGTAACGAACCTTGGTACCGGCAAGGCTGGCCGTGGTTTCTGATTATGTTTCCCGCCATTGCCGTGGTTTGCGGCACCATCACCGCCGTGCTTGCCTATACGACTTGGGACGGTCTCGTCACCGACGACTACTACAAGGAAGGCCAGACGGTGGTGAAGGTCATCGACCGCCTCCAGCACGCGCAGCAAATGGGGCTGTCGGCGGTGGCCAAGGTGAGCGACGGCGCAGTGAGCGTCAAACTCGAAGCCGCCGACAAAAATGATTTGCCGGCCACGCTTTATCTGACTATCGTTCACCCGACTCATAGCGGCTACGATCAAACGGTCGTGCTGCAAAAAGGCCAAGATGGCGCATACTCCGGGGAAATCGCTCCCCTGCGCGCTGGCCACTGGCGCTTTCAACTCGAAAATGAATTGAAGGGCGACGACAAGACCGATAACGAAAACGAGCCTCGTAGCTGGCGTATGAACGGGGCCGCCAACCTCCCGACAGAGACGGAGGTATTGATCAAACCGTCCGATTCCTAGACTGTAGAAGGAGGTGCTCCACCATGTTAGGCGAATTGCTTTCAACCCCTATCGGGTTGCTCAGCTTGTTTACCATCCTGTTCGTGATCGTCATCGCGGCGTTCTATATTCGCTACTTCTCGAACCGCATCGCGGAAGACGAGCGCAGAGCTGCCCAACAGAGGAGCGCCGCCAAGACCTGATCCACGCGTTCCAATGAGGAAACGAAAACGGCCCGAATCGCTTCGGGCCGTTTTCGTTTTTTGGTGCGGGGCGTTTCAGCGATACACCAGCACCGGCGTCTTGCTGTGCGTCAGCACTTTTTGCGTTTCGCTGCCAAGCAGCAGTCCGGCGATGCCGCGCCGACCGTGCGAGGCCATGAAAATCAAATCGCAGCCGTGGCGATCCGTCGCGTTGATGATTGCCTCGTAAGGCACTTCGCTCACCTGCGTGTCGGTGTCCGCTTCCACGCCCTCGGCCTCGGCGGCGGCCTTGGCGCGGTCGAGAATGCGTTGCGCTTCCTGCTGCGCCGATTCGGCGAACTGCTCCGGGGTCGTCGGGTCGATCAGCGCGCCCTCGCCGTAAATCGGCATCGGGAAATCGGGTTGCGAATAGAAGAAGGTGATCTTGGCGCCGATCTCTTTGGCGAAAGTGATTGATCGCGCGACGGCGGTATCCGAAAGCGGCGAACCGTCGGTCGGCACGAGAAAATGCTTGAACATGGTGCGTATCCCTCCTTTTGTTCTGATGTCCGATTATAGATACAGTCGGATGCTTTCGCGCATGACCGCGAACAATCGTGGCACCGCCAAAGCTATCTGCGCGCGCTGAGGAAAAACGTCACGAGCGCTCCAATGGGGGGCGAAACTGTCACCCGAAGATGGCGTTATCATTTGCCGCTGTCACGTGACAAGGCCGTCGACGACTGGATGGCGATGCCGCGTGAGTATAAACGGATACGCGCCTGGGGGGAGATCGGGTCGCGTCGGCAAACCAGCGCGCCGCTCGGCACGCGAACCGGAGACTTGAACCATGACCAAAGAGACAACGACCGGAACAGGTCGTCAGACTCGCGCCCGCACGGGGCATCCGGGCGATTTCACCTTCGACCCCGAACAATTGGTGAAGCAGAATTTCCGTGAATTCCACGAAGGCGTCGAAGGCAGCATCGACCCCTTGGGGATGAGCGCGCCCATCGTGCATGCGCAACTGGCTTGGCTCGTGCATCCGCAGGAACTCGCCGAGCGCTGCGCGCATCTTTCCTCCGACTTGTGGCAGTTGCAGTTGCACACCATGCGTCGCATGGCCGGGATGGAAAGCGAAGACCCCATCCGCCCGCATCCCGACGACAAACGTTTCGCCGACCCGGTGTGGACGGATTCGGCGTCGTGGGACTTGGCCAAGGAATGGTATCTGGCCTTCACCCACAACATGCAGGACATGCTCTACGACACCCCGGGGCTGAACGGCAAGGAACGCCGCCGCGCCGCGTTCTGGTGGCGCAAGTGGCTCAACGCCGTGGCGCCCACCAACTTCCTGCTCACCAATCCGGTGGCGATGCGCAAGGCCATCGACACCAAGGGCGAGAGCCTGCGCAAGGGCTTCGAAAACTTCATGGCCGACATGCAGGCCGGCATGGTGCGCATGACCGACCCCAACGATTTCAAGGTCGGCGTCAATCTCGCCACCACGCCGGGCGCAGTCATCTTCCGCAACCGCCTGCTGGAAATCATCCACTACACGCCGACACAGCCCAAGGTGCACGCCGAGCCGCTGGTCATCGTCACGCCGTGGATAAACAAGTTCTACATCCTCGACCTCGTGCCGAAGAAAAGCATGATTCGCTTCCTGCTCGACCAAGGCTTGGACGTGTTCATCACCAGTTGGAAGAACCCCACCGAAGACATGCGGGATTGCACCTTCGACGATTACCTCACCGAAGGCGTATCCACCGCCATCGAGACGGTGCGCAAATTCACCGGCTCCGACAAGGTGCACGCGGTCGGCTACTGCATCGGCGGCACGGCGCTGTCGATTTACATGGCGTGGGCGAACAAGCATTACGGCAAGGAAAAGGTGCCGGTGTCCGATTTCACCCTGTTCACCACCCTGACCGATTTCCACAAGCCGGGCGACATCGAGGTGTTCATCGACGAGGCGAGCATTCGCTACATCACCGACAACATGGCGCGCAAAGGCTATCTAGACGGCACCGAGATGGCCTCGGCCTTCCGGTTGCTGCGCTCGAACAGCCTGATCTGGACTTACGTCGTGCACGGCTGGCTCTACGGCGAGACGCCGGCGCCGTTCGACGTGCTGTACTGGAACATGGATTCGACGCGGATGCCGTACGCGATGCACTCGTGGTACCTGCGCGAGCTTTATCTGCACAACAAACTGATTCGCAACGACGCGCTCACCATCGCCGGCGAGCCAATCAGTCTGGAGCGCATCGTGCAGCCGCTCTACGCCGTCGCCGCCATCGACGACCACATCGCGCCGTGGGCGCAGACCTACCGCATCAACAACCACGTCCTCGGCTCGAAGCGTTACGTGCTCTCCAGTTCCGGCCACATCCTCGGCATCGTCAACCCGGTGGTCGACCCGCCCAAGCGCAAGTTCTGGGTGAGCGACGTCAAGCACCGCTCCGAAACCGCCGAGTATTTCCGCGAGCACGCCACCGAGACGGCGGGAAGCTGGTGGCCGGACTGGATGGCGTGGCTGAAGCCGCGCGCCGGCGAACTCGTCGCCGCCCGCCCGACGGCGACGAAGACATTCCCCGAACTCGCGCCCGCGCCGGGAACGTACGTCGTGGAGCCGTAAGGGCAGGGCGTTTTGCGAACGATGGGCATATGTAGGGGCGAATGATTATTCGCCCCTACATTTTTCTGCCTGAACGGGCGGCGCGCGCAATATGCCGCATTGTTACGCCATCTATCGTGCAGGGCATGGCGGTTCGCCACATTTTCACATGCGGTTTACCGCAATGCGGCCAACACTTAAGGGACATAAGAAGCAGCATGAGTCAAAGATATGTCCCCCAACATCATCCGCCATCGTCGGGCTCTTTCGCCCAAGCATATTCCTTGTGTAATTCGTCCTCGCCGTCTGCGGCTGGCGCGACAGGCGCAGCGTGAAACTTCAGGGCGCGGCTTCGGTTGGGTGGTGGCGGCTTGTCTGGCGGTAAGCGGGGCGCTGTCGCTCGGCGCGGTGGCGGAGGATGCAGTCACCATCGTGCGCGGCGGCGTCAATGCCGTTCAGGACACGCTCGCCAACGCCATCGGTTTGCTGCAAGACAACGACACCATCGTCTTCAAGCCCGATACCTATCCCAATGCCACGGGCTACACCATTACGAAGGACAACGTCGCGTTCAAGGGGGCGGATACAGGTACGTTCGCGGGGGACGGCTACCTCTTGCCGGATGGCTCGCGGGTGCAGGTTTACAATCCGGCGACGGTGCTATCCGTCTCCAGCGGCAGATTTTTCGACGCCGCCGGCCACGTCATGGGGAGTATCGCCAATTTGCAATTGGAGTCCGAGGCTGCTCCCGTCGGCGGAGAAGGCGGCGCGATACGGGCGGACGGTTTCGCCGGCACGATCAGCAACACCGTGTTCAAGGGGTTCGCGGTCACCAATTACAACGGCGGCGCGCTTTATGCCGCCGGCGATTTCAATGCGAACATCGCCTATAGCACTTTCATCGAAAACACGGCGGGAACCGGGGCGGCCATCGAAACAGAGGGGAACTTCAACGGAAACATCGACCATTCGATTTTCATCAACAACACGGCAACCAACGGTCATGGCGCTGCAATCAAGATAAGGAACACTTTCACCGGCACGATCAGCAATTCCGTTTTCATCGGAAACAAAACCAACGACGGTTTGACTTTCGGCGGTGCAATTCGAATTATCGGCGCTTTCGCTGGCGTCATCGACAACACCGTCTTTGCCGGAAACTTTTCCAACACTGGCGGAGCAATCGCGGCCGGCAATGCATCGACCTTCAACATTACCAATTCGGTTTTCAGCAAAAATACGGCCTCCTCGTCGGGGGGCGCGATTATGAGCGCGAATATCAATGGCGCTATCACAAATACCATCTTCGCCGGCAACGAAGCCACCAATAGCAGCACCTACGGCGGCGGCGCGATCTCAATAAGCGGAAGCATCGGCGGCGTCGGCGATTATCTGGATTTGAGCGGCACGATGTTCCTGCAAAACAGTACGCCGAACGGCCACGGCGGCGCGATTTTCATGGAGTTCACCAGTACGAGGACGATTGCGCTGGCCGCGCTTTCGGGCGACGTTGTGTTTCAGGGCAATACGGACAGATCGAGCCAGCCTACAGCTTTGGACATTGACGACTACAGCTCCGCCACGCTTCTGTTCTCGGCGGCGGCGGGCAGGACGATGTGGTTCTACGACTCGGTTCAGGCCGTGACGAGCGGCACCAACTCCCTCACCATCAACGCCGAAGCTACCCACACCGGCACGGTGCTGTTCGACCGATACGAATCCGCCATCAGCGGCCCGGTCACCGTCGCCCACGGCACGCTGACCCTGCAAAACGGCGCCAGCATCAAGGCGACCGGCTTCGATTTCACCGTCGACCCCGGCGCGACCCTCACCGTCGCCTACGAACAGGAACGCACGATCTACACCCCGGTCTACGGCAACGACGGCGTGACGCTGTTGCGCGTCGACACCACCACCGAAACCCCCGCCTTCACCACCGCCAGCGCCATCGACGCCGCCACCGCCACCTTCGACGCCGCCCGCCTGCGCTTCCTGCTGCCGAGCGCCAAACCGACCTCGGCGCTTTTGACCGTCACCGGCTCGGCTTCCGTAGAAGGCGCCCTCATCGACATGGTGCTCCCCGCCGGTGCGGCCACCTACAGCAAGGGCGACCGAATCGTCCTCATCGACGCCGCCGGCGGCACCAGCGGCACCCCCGCCACCCACGACGACTACGTCAACATTCGCGGCCTTCAGGGCGCGACGCTGCAATACGACTTCA
>JAISSY010000063.1 GCA_031272995.1 Azoarcus sp. | reverse complement strand
AGTTGCTGGCGCGCGCCGGTTATCACTACGCGCTCTCCATTCGCCCCGGCATCGTGGGCGCGAAAGAAGACAACGACCTGCTGGCCTTGCCACGCATCGGCGTCAGCCACGATTGCGCCAGCAATCCTTCGCTGCTGGCTTGGCGCATCAAGGGCGGACTGGGAACATGAATCGTGGCGGCTACCTCTGGCACCTGATACTGAGCATGGGCACGCGGCTGACGACTATAGTCGTCCGGCTGCTGCGCAACGTGCTGCTGGCGCGCATCCTCGGCCCCGCCGATCGCGGCCTGTTCGCGCTGCTCTCGGCGCTGCCGGATCTGGTCGCCGCCCTCACCAGCGGCGGGCTGAACACCGCCGTCGGCTACAACGCCGCGCGCGGCGTCCCCATCGGCGTCCTGCTGACGCAAATCCTCGTCTATGGCTGCCTGCTCGCCGGCGCGACGACGCTGGCCGGAGTGGCGCTGTTGCGCGGTTTCGGCGGCGCGCTCGCTTTCGTCGATCAACTCGGGCCGCTGCTGTGGCTGCTGCTGCTCGCGGTGCCGCTGACGGTGCTGAAAAGCGGTCTGCTCACCCTGCACAACGCCGACGAGCGCATCGGCCCGTTCAACGCCCTGCGCCTGCTCGAATCGCTGGCGCCGCTCGTCTTGTTCGTGGCGCTGTGGCTGCTGTTGCCCCGCGACCAAATGCTGATCGCGGCGCTCGCCAGTTGGCTGCTCGGGCTGGCGGCGGTAGTGGTCGCCGGCTGGCGCTGGCTGGCGCGTTTCCACGATTTGCAGCCGCAGTGGAACAAGACCATCCAACGCGCCCTGCTGTGCTTCGGCGCCAAAAGCCATCCCGACACCATCTGCCAGCAATTCATGCGCCGCGCCGATTATTTGCTGATCGGCGCCATGCTGCCCGCCGCCGCGCTCGGTCATTACGCGATGGCGACGGTGGCCGCCGAACTGCTGCTGATCGTGCCGGAAGCGGTGACGACGCCGCTGATGAAACGCCTGCTGCGGCAAGGCGAGGGCATTCAAGACCTGACCGCGCTCGCCCTGCGCCTGACCGCGACCGCCATGTTGGTCGCCTGCGTCGTCACGGCGCTGATCGGGGAATGGCTGATCGTCGTCCTGTTCGGCGCGCCCTACGCCCCCGCCTATCCGGCGCTGCTCGCCCTGCTGCCGGGCGTGTTCGGGCTTTGCTACGCCAGCATCCTGCGCCTCGATCTGCTCGGCAAGGAATTGCCCGGCAGCCTGTCGCTGCTGATGGGGATGGCGACGGCGGTCGACGTCGCGCTGGTGCTGTGGCTGATTCCGAAATGGGGCATCGTCGGCGCCGGCATCGCTTCCTCGGTCGCCTATCTGTTCGTCACCGTCGGCATGTTGGAGATGTATTGCCGCAGCGGCGGCGCGCTGTGGCGCTCGCTCATCCTGCTGCCCGGCGACGTCGCCGCCGTCGCCGCCATGTTGCGCGGCAAGCGGGGGCAAACATGACGCAGTCGGCGCGCCGCCTCTGGCTCATTCTGCCGCTCCTGCTGGCGCTGACTCCGCCGAACGCGACGGCGGACGAACGTGTGAGCCTGTTCGCCGGAAAATCGCTGCGCGGCGGGCAGGGCGGCATCCGCCACGGCAGCGTCTATCTGCGTGCCAGCGCCGCCGACCGTGTGCGCGTCGATTGGCGCGCCGAGTGGCAAGCCGACGCCAACGCCGAGGAAATCTATCTCGTCGACGGCGGCGGTCGCCTCGCCGCCAGACTCGACGTAGCGACGACGCAAGGCGACGGCACGCACGAATTCGCCCTTGCCGCGAGCGAGGCCGATTACCAGCTCGACGTGCCGGGCTACAGCTTCCGCGCCTGGCGCGTCAGCCACGGCGCGACCACGGCGGCGCAGTTCGAGCCGGCGAAAGTGCATTTCTCCGTCGTCGTGCCCGCCGGGGTCGAACTTTATTTCCGCGTCGCGGCGGGCGAGGCGGCGACGCTGGCAGGCAAGCATCACGGCGGCGTCGACGCGCTGCGCGTCGAGCGGCTCTCCGACGGCAAGACGCTGGAACTGCCGTTGAAAAAATATGCCGCCTACCGCCAATTCGACCATCTGCCCCTACCGGTCTCGGCGCGCGACGAGGTGTGGCGGCTGAAACTGGCGGGCAGCGGCAAGGCGGCGTTCTGGCTCGACGGCGCCGCCAACCTGTTCGCCGCCAGCCCGCAACAACTGCATCCGCTCGTGCTCGCCACCGGCGCGGCGACGCTCACTTTGGGCAAAGGCGACGCCGGCCCGGCGCCGCGTCTGGGTCTGGCGCTGCCTTACGCGACGCCGTCGCCAGCGGCGCTCGACCTGTTGAAAACGCTCGGCGTGCGCGCCGCCAACTATTACAGCTTCGTCGACGCCAGCGTCTCCAAACGCGACATGGAGTTCTCCTACCGCCGTCTCTACCGTGACGCCGGCATCGACCGCGACGTGACGCTGCTCTCGGCCAGCGGCCGCGCCCCGGTGCTCGCCGCCGACGCCAAAACGCTTTCGGCGCTCGACGCGTGGCTTGCCGCCAGCGCCCGCCTCGCCCCCGGCGCGTTGCATTACCTTGGCTTCGCCGACGAACCCAATCTCAACTATTCCAGCTTCGACGATTTCGCCGCCTATTTCGCCGCCATGCTGCAACGGGTGAAGGAGACGCCGGGCGCGCGCGCCGCCGGGGTGCGCGTCGCCGTGCCCGCGTCCTCGCGCTGGCTGAACGGCCCGTCACGCGACGGCGCCGCCAAACGACGCGGCATCGACTGGGCGCGCGCGCTGCTGGCGCGTCACGGCGACGACATCGACGCCCTCGTCTGGCACGAATGGATGACGCGCGACCTGTTCGCCACCCGCCGCATCCGCACCGACGTGCGCGCCGCCGCCGACCTCGTCGGACTGGACGCGGCCGGGCGTCCGCGCAAGGCGCTCATCGTCGGGCAGGCCAACGTCTCCAGCGGCAACGCGCTCAGTCCCTACGATCAGGACACCTTCTTCGCGGCGCAGTGGTGGACGTCGACCGTCGTCAACGCCGCGCGGGACGGCCTGCTCGACATGCTGGTGTGGTTTCGCGCCGTCGACGACGCCGACTATCCGAAAGGGATGCTGCGTATGCAAGGGGAAGCATTCACCCTCAAGCCGGTCGCGCTGGCGCAGCGTTTTCTCGCCCGCCGCTGGCTCGACCGGGTGAGCAAGCTCGACAACGACGCTTTCGAGGTGGACGCCTTGGCGCTGCGCGATGGCGCCCGTCACGCGCTCGTCGGCGTCAACAAAACGCCGCGCCGGCAGCGCGTCACCCTGAACGACGCCGTCGCCGCCTGCGCGAGCAGCGCGACCCTGCGCCTGCTCCTTCCCGACGGGAGCGAGCGCGACGCCACCGTGGACTGCGGCGACAAAACGCCGCGCTTCACCTTGCCGGGAAATACGATCTTCGCATTGGAATGGAAAGCGCCATGAGTCTCATCGAAAAAATCAAGAGCAAGGGTTTGCGCGGCAGCCTGCGCGCGTTGCGCGAAAAATTTCTTTATCGCCATCTCGAAATGTTCATGCTCGAACGCCAACTCGATTTGCCGATGCCCAATCGACCTTCGGTCGAACATTGGCCGCTCGAACGCATCGAATACTCGACGCTGCCCAAGATGAAGGCGCACTTCGCGCATTTCATCCCGCACGCGACCCGGCTGCTCGAACAGAGTTTCTACGGCCACGCCCATCTCGACAAAGAGGGCAACGTCGCCTGTATGGGGTGGATCGCCGAGCGCACGTTCTACGACGACTATTACTGCTGTTGGGTGCCGCTGCCGGAAGGCTGCATTTTCCAATTCGCCGGCGAAGTGGCGAAGATTTACCAGAAGACGGGCATCGTCATGCTCGCCGAACGCCTGCTGTGGAAAGTGTTCTCCGAACGTGGCTTCAAGACCCTGCGCACCCTGATCGAAGTGGACAACCAGCCGTCGCTCGCCACCGCCACCAGATTGCATTTCAAGGAAATCGGCGAGATCTGGCATCTCTACCGCCTGTTCGGCCGCATTCATTTCACCCGCATCGAGCGCTACGACGGACTGCGGCTGTCGCACCTGCGCGGTTCGGACGGCCATCGCCGCGACGCGGACGCCGCGCAGTGAATCTGCGTTTCGTCTGGCACGACAGCCTCGACGACGGCGATTTTCCGCTCGCCGCCTACGAGGATTTGCTTGCCCGTCTGCCGCAGGCCACCCCGTTCAACCACCCGGCGTGGCTGCGCGCGGCGGCGATGGCGTTGGCTCCCGGACGCGAACTGCGCGTGCTCGTCGCCTTCCGCGCCGAGCGCATGGCGCTGTGCCTGCCGCTCGTGCGTTGCCGCGAAAAACTTTTGGGTCTGCCGATGACGGTGGTGCGTCACCTCGGTCATCCGCTCGCCGACCGCGTCGCGCTCGCTGTCGCTCCGGGCGAGGACGAAGCACTCGCCGCGGCGCTGCCACGCATCGGCGCCGAAATGCCGCACGCGCTGCTGCAATTCGACGAAGTGCCGGCGGCCGACGACCGCCTCGAAGTGTGGGGCAGCCATTATTTCCGGCACGAGCGCCGCATGTCCTGCCGCGTTCCCGCGCACCGCATCGATGACGCCGACCGCGACGAACCGCCGCCGGGAGACGCGCGCTACGAACTGCGCCGCGCCCGCCGTCATTGCGACGCCCTCGGCGCCGTGACGCGACGGGCGCGCCCGACGGCGGACGACATCGACGACTGGTGCGCGCGGCTGGCCGCCGTCGACCGCGCCAGTTGGAAAGGCGAGGCGGGCGTCGGTCTGTTCAGCGCCGCATACGAATCATGGACTCGCGCCGCCCTGCGCAATCTGGCCGCCGTCGACCGCGTGCGCGTCGTGCTGCTCGAACACGAGGGTTGCTGCCTGAGCTACCGCCTCGGCCTGCTCGAAGCCGGACGCCTCTACGATTACGCCGCCGCCTATCTGCCCGAACATCGCGCTCTCGGCAGCGGTCGTCTGCTGCTGGACGAGTGGATACGTTGGGGACTCGACGAAGGCTGGCAGTGGGTCGACGCCGCGCGCGTCAGCCGCGAAAACTCCCGCCATCCCCTGCACGAGCGCGCGAGCGCGACCATCGAACATCACCGCTGGCGCTTTTTCGCCCGTCGCCCCGACGGCATCGCGCTCGCGCTCGCCTACCGCGTCTGGCTGCGCGTGAAGCCGCTGCTGCGCCGTCCGCGCCAGCGCAAGCGTGGCGAAATCGCCGCCGACGGGAATTGAATTCACCGTAACTCGTAGAGCGGGAACTCGACAAAAGTTTTTGAGAGGATTTATCATTCTCACAATCATTTTTGTCACGCCATCATGACCGAAGCCTCCTGTCACTCCCCCGCTTCCGCGCCGGTTGCGCCGGACGCCAGCACGCTGGCGCTGGTCGGGCACCCCAACGTCGGCAAGTCGGTGCTCTTTCACCGCCTCACCGGCACTTACGTCAACGTGTCGAACTACCCCGGCACCACGGTGGAAGTGGCGCGCGCCACGGCGCGTTTCGACAGGACGGCCTCGCTGCTCGACACGCCGGGCGTGCTGGCGCTGCCTTCGCGCAGCGACGACGAGCGCGCCACGATGCGGGCGTTGCTGAACGAAAACCTGCGCCTGATCGTGCAAGTGGGCGACGCCAAGAACCTGCGCCGCACGCTGAACCTGACCGCGCTCTTGGCCGAACTCGGCGTGCCGCTGGCGATGGCGCTCAACATGACCGACGAGGCGCGCGCGCGCGGCGTTTCGGTCGACGCCGAGGCTTTGGCCGAAGTGCTGGCGACGCCGGTCGTGCCTACCGTCGCCACCGGCGGCGAAGGCGTCGCGGCGCTCATCGAATCGCTGCCGCACGCCAAGGCGCCGGCGACGATGTTGCGCTACGACGCCGAAACCGAAACCGCCATCGCCACCGTCGCGGCGCTGATCGGAGAACGCGCCCCGCATCCGCATCTGGCGGCGCGCGGCTTGGCAATCCTTTTGCTCGGGCGCGACCACGAGGTCGAAAACTGGTTCAAGGCGCAACCGGCGGGGGCGGAAATCCTCGCCAAAGTGGAAGAAATCGCCCCGCTCGCCGGGCGCGAATCGCTCCCCGCCCGCTTGGCGCGCGAGCGCGGGCGCGCCGCCGACGCGCTGGCGCGCACGGTGTCGCAACAAAGCGCCGGCAGCGACAAAACCCTGTCGCTGCTGGTCGGGCAACTGGCGGTGCATCCGCTGTGGGGCTGGCCGCTGCTGCTGCTGGTGCTGTTGGTGGTGTATTTCTTCGTCGGCGACTTCGGCGCCGGCACGCTGGTCGGGCTGCTGGAAGAGGATTTCTTCGGCGAAATCCTCAACCCGGCGGTGACCGATTTCGTCAACGCGCACGTCAGCCCCACATGGCTCGCCGAAATGCTGGTGGGCGACTACGGCCTGTGGACGATGGGCATGACCTACGCGCTGGCGCTGATTCTGCCCATCGTCACCACTTTCTTCATCGCCTTCGGCATTCTGGAGGATTCGGGTTATTTCACCCGCCTTTCGGTCATCGCCAACCGCGCCTTCGGCGTCATCGGGCTGAATGGCCGCGCCGTGCTGCCGATGGTGCTCGGTCTGGGCTGCGTCACCATGGCGACCCTCACCACCCGCATTCTGCACACGCCGCGCGAACGGCTGATCGCCACCTTCCTGCTCGCGCTCGCCATTCCCTGCTCGGCGCAACTGGGCGTGGTGTTCGGCGTGCTCGGCGGCATCTCGTTCGCGGCGGCGGCGATCTGGGGCATCTGCATCGTGTTGATTCTGCTCGTCACGGGGCTGCTCGCCGCCAAACTGTTGCAGGGGCGTCGCGTGCCGCTGCTCACCGAGTTGCCGCCGATGCGCCTGCCGGTGGCCGGCAACGTGCTGAAGAAAACCGGCGGACGGCTGAAGTGGTATCTGGTCGAGGTGATTCCGCTCTTTCTGATCGGCACCTTCATCATGTTCGTGCTCGACAAGATCGGCGTGCTGCCGTGGATCATCCGGGTAGGCGAACCGCTGGTGACCGGCTGGCTCGGCCTGCCGGCGGAGGCGAGCGCCGCCTTCGTGATGGGGTTCCTGCGCCGCGACTTCGGCGCCACCGGTCTGTTCGCGCTCGGCAGTCAGTTGAGCGCCCTGCAGGCCATCGTCGGCATGGTGACGATCACCCTTTTCGTGCCCTGCATCGCCAGCGTGATGATCATTTTCAAGGAGCAAGGCGCGCACGTCGGCATCGCGATGCTGGCGATCATCATGCCGACGGCGTTCTTCGTCGGCGGCCTGCTCAACCATATCCTGCGTCTTTTCATGTGAGAGCCATCATGACGCCTCCCTTCGTCGAACGTATCCGCCTCACCGGCACCCCCACCGGACGCCGCGTGCGTCTGGCCGAATTCGGCGAGGAAATCGACCCGCTGCAACGCGAACAGTTGCTCGCCTACGGCCTTTCCTCCTCGCAACCGATCACCGTCCTGCAACAGAAACCGATGACCGTGGTGCTGTGCGAGCACATGGAACTGGCGCTCGAACACGTCGTGGCGCAGCACATCTGGGTGGAGGAGGAGTAAGGGCGCTCGTCGACGACGGCGTTGGCAAATTTGGCGCTTGAAAATTTGGTTATTTTGTACAAAATATACAAAACAACCCAATTTTCAGTGGAGTCCAGAATGCTCACCGTAACCGCCAGCGACGCCAAGCAAGGTTTCGCGCACCTGATCGACCTCGCCAACCGTGAGCCGGTCGTCATCCAGCGGCAAAAACGCGACGTGGCCGTCGTGATGTCGATGACCGAATACGAACGGCTCACTCAACTCAACGTCAGAGAGTTCCAACGTTTCTGCGATCGCATCGGCGCACGGGCGGAACAAGCCGGGATGAACGACGCCGTATTGGCCGATTTGCTTGAAAGCGACGATTGATGTCGGTCGCTGAAAATCGTCTGGTGCTGGACACCAACGTTCTCATCAGCCGCTTGTTGCTGCCTCGCGGCGTCGCCGGACGCGCCGTGGACAAGGCGCTTGCCGAGGGCGTCGTGCTGATGTCGGCGGAAACCCTGACCGAACTGGCCGACGTGCTCGACCGCCCCAAGTTCGACCGCTATGTCGCGCCGGAAGAAAAGCGCCAATTCCTGCGCATGTTGGGCGGCATCGTGCGCGTCGTTCCCATCCAGCGCCGAATACAGGTCTGCCGCGACCCCAAGGACGACATGTTGCTGCACGTCGCGCTCAACGGCGAAGCGCGGGCGCTCATTACCGGCGACCGGGATCTATTGGTGCTGGGCGACGAGTTTCGACAAAGCCACGGGCTGAATATATTGAGTCCGGCGGATTTTCTACTTTGACCGGCAAAAGCCCCGCTGCAGCGGGGCTTTTTCAGAGCGCCAGCGCCTGCCGCACTTGCGGCCACTGCCGACGGCTCACCGGCAAGGTTTCGTCGAGTCCGTGCAGCAGGATTTCCCAGTGCGATTCGGCTTCGCGTTCGCCGACGCGGCGCACGCCGGCGACGGCGGCGCGGGCGACCAGACAGTTGCGGTGGATGCGCAGGAAAAGGTCGCCGTATTCGTGCTCGATTTGCACCAGCGTGTCGCCGAGCAGGTATTCGCGCTCGACGGTGCGGGCGGTGACGTATTTCAGTTCGGCGCGCAGATAGAGCACTTCGTCGACCGGCACGAAAATGGTTTTGCCGCGCTCGGTGACGCAGAAGTGCGGGCGCGATTCGCCTTCGCCATCGCCGTCCGGCGCGTGGCGCACGCGGGAGAGCGCGGTGGCGAGCCGTTCGGCGCGCACCGGCTTCATCAGGTAATCGGTGGCGGCGACGTCGAACGCGTCGAGCGCGTATTCGTCGTGCGCGGTGGTGAAGATGACCGCCGGAGCGTGGCTGCGCGCGGCGGCTTCGCGGGCGAAAACGACGCCGTTCATCGCCGGCATGCTGACGTCGGCCAGCACCACGTCGGCGCCGATTTCGTCGAGCAGGCGCAGGGCTTCGAACCCGTTGGCGGCCATGCCGACGACGCGGTTGGGCACCCGCGTCGCAATGTCGCCCAACACGTCGCGCAAACGCAGACGCGCCGGGGCTTCGTCGTCGACTATCAACACGCGCAGCGGCGGCACGATCACGATGCGGCCCTCCGCAGCGGCAGGGCGACGCGCACGCGATAGCGTCCGTCGCCGCTGGAAGTTATCAACTCGGCTTCGAGGTCGTAATAGAGCATCAGACGCTCGCGTATGTTGTCCAGTGCCATCTTGTTGCCGTTGCGGTGTGGGGACGTTTCCACTGTCGGATTATCGACTTCGAGCGTGAGCTTGCCGTGACGTACTGCCAATCGCACCACCACTTCGCCGCCGTCCGTGCTGGATTCGACACCGTGATAGATGGCGTTTTCCACCAACGGCTGCAAAAGCAACGGCGGGGTGAGAATCGACTCGGGGAGCGAATCGGGCGGCCAGTCGGCAATCTCCCAACGCACGCGCAACTTGTCGCCAAGACGCAACTGTTCGACGCCGACGTAGCGTTCGCAGAGGGCGATTTCCTCGGCGAGCGGCGCCAATTCGCGGTTGTCGCGCATGAAGACGCGGAACAGGTCGGCGAGTTCTTCCAGCGCCCGTTCGGCGCGGCGCGGGTCGGAGCGGATGACGCCGAGCACGGCGTTGAGCGAGTTGAACAGGAAGTGCGGGCGGATGCGGGCGGTGAGCGCCAGCAGCCGCGCCTCGGTGAGCGCCGGCGAATAGCGCCGCGCGCGGTAGTCGAAATAGACGAGCGTCAGCGCGGTGGCGGCCAGCGTCCACATCAGCCAGCGCCCAAGGTTGTCGCTGGCGTCGGCGAGCAGCGGCCACAGCGCCAGCACGATAACGACCACCAGCGTCACCACCAGCGCGTCGGCGGGCGCCAACCGCTGGCGCGTCAGCCAAGGCGCGACGAGAAAGAGCGCCAGCAGCACGCAGAACAGCGGCAATTCGACGCGCGCCGCCATCAACAGCAATTCGCCGCCGAGGCGGCGCGCGTCGTCGGTGCGCGCCAACACGGTGAGAGCGGCGAACAGATTGACCGCCAGCAAGATGCGCAGCACCACGCCGAGATTGCGAAAATCCGGCAAGGATGCCCGCGCTGGCCATAAAGGCTTTTGCTCTATACTTGCCATCGCTCGTTTCCGGGCGCCGCCCCGTCGGCGGCGCTTTTTTCGACTACGCCGCAATATGACCACAAAGCCGAAATCTCCCCCCGCGACATCCGCCACACCCGCCGACGGCAAAATCTGGTCGGGTCGTTTCTCCGAGCCGGTGTCCGATTTGGTCAAGCGTTACACCGCCTCGGTAACGTTCGACCGCCGCATGGCGGCGCAGGACATCCAAGGCTCGCTCGCCCACGCCCGGATGCTGGCGCGTCAGGGGGTCATCGCCGCGCAAGACCTCGCCGACATCGAACGCGGCATGGCGCAAATCCGTAGCGAAATCGAACGCGGCGAGTTCGACTGGAACCTCGACGACGAGGACGTGCATCTGAACATCGAAAAGCGCCTCACCGCGCTGGTCGGCGACGCAGGCAAACGCCTGCACACCGGGCGCAGCCGCAACGACCAGGTCGCCACCGACATCCGCCTGTGGCTGGTCGAGACCATCGACGAAATCCTCGCCCTCATCGCCGCTTTCCAGCGCCGCCTGCTCGACGTCGCCGAGGAGCACGCCGCCACGCCAATGCCCGGCTTCACCCATCTGCAAGTGGCGCAGCCGGTGACTTTCGGCCATCACCTGCTCGCCTATTACGAGATGACGCGCCGCGACGCCGACCGCTTCCGCGACTGTCGCCGCCGCGCCAACCGGCTGCCGCTCGGCGCCGCCGCGCTCGCCGGCACCAGCTACCCCATCGACCGCGAATTCGTCGCCCGCGAACTGGGGTTCGACGAGGTGTGCCGCAATTCCCTCGACGCTGTGAGCGACCGCGATTTCGCCATCGAGTTCTGCGCCGCCGCCGCGCTGCTGATGACGCACCTGTCGCGCCTGTCGGAAGAACTCATCCTGTGGATGAGTCCGCGCGTCGGTTTCATCGACCTCGCCGACCGCTTCTGCACCGGCTCCTCCATCATGCCGCAGAAGAAAAACCCCGACGTGCCCGAACTGGTGCGCGGCAAGACCGGGCGCGTCAACGGCGACCTCGTCGCCCTGCTGACGCTGATGAAGGGGCAACCGCTCGCCTACAACAAGGACAATCAGGAAGACAAGGAGCCGCTGTTCGACGCCGCCGACACGGTCATCGACACCCTGCGTATATATGCCGACATGATAGGCGGCGTGCGCGTCAAGCCCGCCGCCATGCTCGCGGCGCTGGCGCAGGGACACGCCACCGCCACCGACCTTGCCGACTATCTGGTGAAGAAGGGGCTGCCTTTCCGCGACGCGCATGAAGCGGTGGCGCTGGCGGTGCGCGCCGCAGAAGAACGTGGCGTCGACCTCGCCCGCCTTGACCTCGCCCAACTGCGCGCCGCCGTCGCCAAGGTACCCGGCGCGGCGGAACGCTTGGGCGACGACGCCCGCGACGCCCTCAGCATCGAAGGTTCGCTCGCCGCCCGCGCCCACGTCGGCGGCGCCGCGCCGGAGGCGGTGCGGCGCGAAATCGCCCGCGCCCGCGCCGAACTCGACGCCGGCTGACCGTCATGGCCCTGCCGGAGCGCATCGGCAAATACGAAATCCGCGCCCGCATCGGCACGGGCGCCACCGCCGCCGTCTATCTGGCATGGGACCCGTTCCACCAGCGCGAAGTCGCGGTCAAGCATCTCGACCCGGCGTGGTTCCGCGACCCGCATCGCGGCCATCTCTTTCGCCAGTTGCTGCTCAACGAAGCCTCGCTCGCCGGCAAGCTCGACCATCCCCACATCGTCAAAATCTTCGATGCCGTCATCGACGACGAGGACGCGTGGATTGCGATGGAATACGTCCCCGGCGGCACGCTGGAGGCGCTGGCGCATCCGGGGCGGCTCGCCTCCTTCGAGCGCGTGGTCGAAATCGTCTTCAAATGCTCGCGCGCCCTCGACCACGCCTTCCGCAAGGGCGTCACCCACCGCGACATCAAGCCGGCCAACATCCTGCTCGTCGACCCGGAAGGCACCGACATCCGCGTTTCGGATTTCGGCGCCGCCTACCAGCAGGCGGCGGACGTGACCCAAATCGCCAACCTCGGCTCGCCCGCCTACATGTCGCCGCAGCAGGTGCGCGAATCGCCCCTGCTCGACCATCGCGCCGATATATATTCACTTGGCGTGGTGATGTATCAGTTGCTCACCGGCCATCTGCCGTTCGAGACCGACAACAACTACAACCTCGTCTATCGCATCGCCCACGAGCTGCCGCCGCCGGTCACCGAATATCGCCCGGAGATTCCCGAAGCCCTCGACGTCATCGTGCGTCGCGCCATGGACAAGGACATCGAGCGCCGCTACCAGAGTTGGGACGAGTTCTCGCACGACCTCCTGCTCGCCCACCGCAACAGCGTCGTGGAGCCTGAGCGCGAGGCGCTCTCCGAGACCAGCAAATTCCAGTTCCTGCGCGGCATCCCGTTCTTCCGCGATTTCGCCGACGCCGAGTTGTGGGAGACCATCGGCTTTTCGCAATGGAGCCATCTGCAACCCGGCACCGTCATCCTGAGAGAAGGCGAAAGCGGCGACCATTTCTGTTTCCTCGCCGACGGCGAAGCCCGCGTCAAACGCGGCAACACCCTGCTCGGCGTCTTCACCCCCGGCGATTGTTTCGGCGAAATCGCCCTCTTTTCGGCGGGCAAGGGCGTGCGCTCGGCCTCGGTGGAAGCGACCACCCCGGTGCGCGTCGTCACCATCCGCGCCCAAGCGCTGCAACACGCCTCCGACGCCTGTCGCATGCACTTCTACAAGGCGTTTCTGGAAGTGCTGGCGACGCGGCTGTCGCTCACCAGTTCGATTGTGGCGAATCTGAGGGTGTGAGCTTCGCCACGCGCGAGGGCAAGACTCGCGTCAAAACAACAATTACACCTGCCACGGCCGGGCAGGATTCGCGTGCGTGATAGCATCGCCACTCCGCGTTCCGTCTACCCTCTCCGCTACTGAATGTCGTCCGCCCCCGCATCCAGCCTGAAGATCTATCTCCGCCTGCTCGGCTACGTGCGGCCGTACATCGGGCAATTCGCCATCAGTATTCTTGGTTTCGTCATCTTCGCATCGGCGCAACCGATGCTCGCCAGCGTGCTCAAGTATTTCGTCGACGGGCTGGTCGCGCCGGAAAAAGCGGTGTTCCACGACATTGCGCTGCTCGATGGACTGGAACTCATGCAGGGCGTGCCGCTGGCCATCGTCGCCATCGCAATCTGGCAGGGTATCGGCTTCTACTTCGGCAACTACTTCCTCTCTCGCGTCTCGCTCGGACTCGTGCATGACTTGCGCGTCGCCCTGTTCGACAAACTGCTGCGACTGCCGAACACATGGTTCGACAATCACAATTCCGGCCATCTGATTTCCCGCATCACCTACGACGTCACTATGGTCACCGGCGCGGCCACCGATGCGATCAAAATCATCATCCGCGAAGGGCTGACGGTGATTTTCCTGTTCAGTTATTTGCTGTGGATGAACTGGAGGCTGACGCTGGTGATGGTGGCTATCCTGCCGCTGATTGGCGCCATCGTCGGCAAAGCCAGCCGCAAATTCCGCAAGCAGGCGCGGCAAATTCAGGTGGCGATGGGCGACGTGACTCACGTCGCTTCCGAAACCATTCAGGGCTACCGCGTCGTGCGCAGTTTCGGTGGCGAAGCGCATGAAAGCGAACGCTTTTTGCAAGCCAGCGCCGAAAACACCCGCAAACAACTGCGCATGGTCAAGACCAGCGCCAGTTTCACCCCGACCCTGCAACTGGTCACGCACTCGGCGATGTCGTTCGTGCTCTTCCTCGTGCTGTGGCTGCGTGGCGACGCGAGCGCCGGGGAACTCGTCGCTTACATCTCCGCCGCAGGGATGCTGCCCAAACCGATCCGACAGTTGTCCGAAACCAGTTCGATCATCCAGAAAGGCGTCGCGGGCGCCGAAAGCATTTTTTCGCAAATCGACGAACCCCCCGAATCCGACACCGGCACCGTCACGCGCGACCGGGTAGAAGGACACGTCGTCGTGCGCGATCTCGTATTCGTTTATCCGGGCCACGCGCAGCGCGTGCTCGACGGGGTGAATTTTGAGATTCTGCCCGGACAGACGGTGGCGTTGGTCGGACGTTCCGGCAGCGGCAAATCGACGCTCGCCAGTTTGCTGCCGCGTTTCTATCCGCACACGCAAGGCCAGATTCTGATCGACGGCATCGACGTCAACGATTACACCTTGTTCAACCTGCGCCAACACATCGCGCTCGTCACCCAGCATGTGACGCTGTTCAACGGCACCGTGGCCGAAAACATCGCTTACGGCAAACTGGCGGGCGCGTCGCGTGCCGAAATCGAACGGGTCGCCGAAGCCGCCAACGCGCTCGAATTCATCGACCGACTGCCGCAAGGCTTCGACACTCTGATCGGCGAAAACGGCATCACGCTCTCCGGCGGACAGCGCCAACGCTTGTCGATTGCCCGCGCCCTGCTCAAAAACGCGCCCATCCTGATTCTCGACGAAGCCACCTCCGCTCTGGACACCGAATCCGAACGCCACATCCAGAGCGCCCTCGACATCGCCCTGCGTGGACGCACGACGCTGGTGATCGCACACCGCCTGTCGACGATAGAAAACGCTCACCTGATTCTGGTTATGGACAAGGGCCGTGTCGTCGAGCGCGGCGCCCACGCCGAACTGCTGGCGGCGGGTGGCTATTACGCCAGTCTGCACTCAAAGCAGTTCAAGGAAGACAACGGCGAAGAAGACGGCTAGGCGAGCGGCAAACGTTCGTTCAGCCAGCGCCACAACCCGCTCCCCGCCGGCCAATTGGCCAACAGCCGGGCGCGGTCGCGCCGCCAGGCGCACGCATATTCAGCGACATGGGCGTGCTGAACCATGGCGTCGAGATCGATGACCACGACGCATTGACGCGTTTCGTCCCACAACAGATTGCTGGCCTTGAAATCGCCGTGGCCGATGCGCCAGCGGTGGAACGCTTCGACGAAGCGCAACAAGGCCGCCCCCACCGCCTCCGGCGGCGCGGCATCTTCGATGTGCGGCGCCAGCACTTGCAGCAGATTGCGACCGTCGTGGTAATCGGCAATGAACCATGCGCGCCGACGCAGCGGTCCAAGCCGCTCCTCGATCAGCGCGCGCGGCTGCGGCGTGCCGATGCCGAGGAAACGCAGCCGATGCGCCTCGCGCCACGAATGCCACGCCCGGCTGGGTCGCCATGCGCGCGAGAGCGCGTGCGCCGCATTCTTGACGTTATAACGCTTGACGACCAGCGCGCGCCCAGCGAAATCGACGCGCGCGACGGTGGCGGTATTGCCGTCCTTGAGCAACACCCCACCCGACAGCGCCCGATCCGGATCGGCCAGCAACGGCGCCAACCATTCGGCGTCGCCACGCGCCACGGCGGTGAAACGTCGCGGATTGCGGCGAACCTCGAACGCGGTGCAGGAACGCACGGTTTTGGGCAGATAGTTTTTCAGCCGCCAAAGCCTATAACGCTCGATCAATGGTTGGAGCGCGGCGAATTCGGAAACGTGATGAGCATTGCCCTTGCGGTACGCCGCAAGCAAACCTTCGAGCGGCTGGTCGGGCGACAACTGCGCCAGAAACAACGCGAAATTGGCATCGGCCTCCTTGCCGGGCAAAGGGGCGACGCGATGCCGCACCGCGTCGCCGTCGATGATGAGCGGTTCGGCGGCGGCAAACAGGAAATTGCGCGGATGCGGGTCACCGTGCACGAGTCCATGAGCGTGAAGCTCGCCGAGGCGGACACACACCGCCGCCAACGCTTCCTGCGCGCCGCCGGCGGCCAAATCGTCGGCCAACGTATGCGCGTCGGGCACGAACTCGGTGAGCAGATATCGTCCGCCCGCCTTGAGCGCCCCGAAAGCAAGCAATGCCGGCGTCGGAATCCCGGCCGCCATCAACGCCTTCAGCCCGTCGAGTTCGCGCCGCCAGTGTCGGACTCCGCCGGAAGCGACGAAAAGTTTTGCCAATACCCGCGTGCCGTTCCAGAACCCCTCGCCGACGACGCGCTTGCCCGGCAACACCCGCAGCGGACGCAGCATTTCTAGCCGACTGCCGTCGTTGAGCAATACCGCAAACGGAAACGGCGGCACCCGCCGCGCATCGACGAGCGCAGCGGCAGTCAGCAGCGGCGGAGAAACCGCGACGTCGCTCATTGCCCGCTCGCCTCCGGCGCGCCGGGCGCGAACTTGCGGCGCCAACGTTCGGTCAGCCGCGCCGCGTCGCGTTCAAGCCAAGCGAACAGCGCCGCCTCGCGCCGGAGCGTTTCGCGCAACGGCGCGTCGAAGTACAGACGCACGAAGCGCAGCAAATCGCGGCGGGTCAAACCGATTTCCAGCACCGAAAAATAAAGCGAGGCCAGATCCTTGTTGCGCCAGCGCGTCGGCAAGCCGTG
>JAISSY010000053.1 GCA_031272995.1 Azoarcus sp. | reverse complement strand
AGCCTGTTCGAGAAACTCGTCGACCCCTACCCCGACGCGCCGCCGCCGCCGCCGCCGCGCGGGTTTTTTGCGTTCATCTGGCAGTGCACGCAGGGTTCGCGCGCGTTGATTGTCGGCATGATGATTTGCACGGGGCTGGTCGGGGCGTTCGAGGCGTTGCTGTTCGCCATGCTCGGCAAGGTGGTCGACTGGATTTCCACCCTCGACCCCTCGCGGCTGTGGGAGGACGCCGGGACGCGGTTGCTGGTTTTGACCGGCATCATCGTCGCCGCCGTCGGGGTCACTTTTCTGCAAACCCTGATTAAACATCAGGCGCTGGCGGGCAACTTCGCCATGCGGCTGCGCTGGAATTTCCATCGCCTCATGCTTGGGCAGAGCATGAGCTTCTTTCAGGACGAGTTCGCCGGGCGCGTTTCCGCCAAGGTGATGCAGACCGCGCTGGCGGTGCGCGATACCTGTTTCATCGTCACCGACATGCTCGTTTTCGTCATCATCTATTTCACCACCCTCGTGCTGGTGCTTGGCAGTTTCGACGGTTGGATGCTGGCACCGCTGTTCGGGTGGCTGGCGTGCTATCTGTGCGCGCTGTGGTATTTCGTGCCGCGACTGGCGCGGGTGTCGAGGGCGCAGGCCGACGCGCGCGCGTCGATGACCGGGCGCGTCACCGACGCCTACACCAACATCGCCACGGTGAAGCTGTTTTCGCACGCCGGACGCGAGGCGGGCTACGCGCGCGAGGCGATGCAGGAATTCCTCATCAACGTCCACGGCATGATGCGGCTGGTGAGCGGCATTCAGGTGGTGCAGTTCTCGATGGCGATGGGGCTGGTCATCGCCACTTCCGGCACCGCGCTGTGGCTGTGGTCGCACGGCGCGGTCGGGGTCGGCGCGCTGGCGGCGGCCACGGCGATGGCGCTGCGGCTGAATGGCATGTCGCACTGGATAATGTGGGAGATGGCGCAGTTGTTCGAGAACGTCGGCACCGTGCAGGACGGCATCAACACGCTGTCGCATCGCCGCCAAATCGAGGATTGGCCGGGAGCGCGCAAGCTGGCGGTGACGCGCGGCGAGATTCGCTTCGAGGACGTGTGTTTTTCCTACGGCCTGCACCGCGACGACGGCGAGGCGGCGAAACGGGTCATCGACGGGTTGAATCTGGTCATTCGTCCGGGGGAGAAAATCGGCCTCGTCGGGCGCTCCGGGGCGGGGAAATCGACCATCGTCAATCTGCTGCTGCGCTTCTACGACCCGGAAGAAGGGCGCATCGCCATCGACGGGCAGGACATCGCCGCCGTGACGCAGGACAGCCTGCGCGCCCAGATTGGCATGGTGACGCAGGACACTTCGCTCTTGCACCGCTCGGTGCGCGACAACATTCTCTACGGTCGCCCCGACGCCAGCGAGGAGCAGATGCTCGCCGCCGCCAAACGCGCCGAGGCGGACGAATTCATCCGCACTCTCACCGACCCGAAAGGGCGCAGCGGTTACGACGCCCACGTCGGCGAGCGCGGCGTCAAACTCTCCGGCGGCCAGCGTCAGCGCATCGCCATCGCCCGTGTGATGTTGAAGGACGCGCCCATTCTGTTGCTCGACGAAGCCACCAGCGCGCTCGATTCCGAAATCGAGGAAGCCATCCAGCAAAGCCTCTACCGCCTGATGGAAGGCAAAACCGTGGTGGCGATTGCGCACCGGCTATCGACCATCGCCGCCATGGACAGGTTGATTGTCGTCGACCACGGCAAAATCGTCGAAGAAGGAGACCACAAGAGCCTGCTGGCGCAAAACGGCCTCTACGCCCGCCTGTGGTCGCGGCAAAGCGGCGGCTTCCTCGGCGACGAGCCGAACGGGGCGGAGGCCGAAAACGAAAAGGCCGGGACGAAGCCCGGCCTGATGGAAAGCGTTTAGCGAACGCTCAGTCGAAGCCCTATTCGCCGATCTGTGCGGTTAGGAAAAGAGACTTCTCCAAGGATGAGAAGAAGTCTTGATAAGATTTAGGGTCATCAATTGGGCTTTGGTTGTATTGAGCATTTGCTCGCACAGCCATCTGTGTTTTCCCCTTTTGTCTGACGGAGACTGTCATTTTTATTTCGGCTCCCTGACTAAACATGGAGCTAGCCTGAAATTTTGTCCCACTGACAGTTCCCAGTACCATATCCGCTCGTTCAATCACAAACGACAAGTCCTGAAGCGTGGAAATGACGCCTCGCATTACTTTCTCCTTGTCAGTTGTATCAAAAAGCCTTGACTGATAGCTGCGCTTTTGTAGCTGACTTTCTCCCCCCATATCGAGAACACTGTCTTGCAACGTAAGACATCCTGCCAAGCAAAGGGAAAGCACGCCAAGGATAGCAGGGATGATGTGGCTTCTCATATTTTTTGTGCCTCCAAGAATATCGATTTGGATAGCTGGTCGAAAAAGGCGACGTACAACGACTCGTCGTTGAGCGTTTCAATGTACTGGCTCTTGTCGCTTTTGCGAACAACTCGCTGAAAGGTAACCCTGACGAAATGGCTATCGGTCGGACGTTTGTTACCGGTTTGCTGAACGGGTCGCGCGACAAGAGAAACCCGTATGGTTTGATCTTCATCGTAACCCATATCGATTTTGGTAAAAATGGCGACCAAAACCGATAAGGCCATTTGGCCGACATTAGATGCATCACGCTTTTTACTTGCCATGAGTACACCTAGTTTCGTTTCTGATTGTTCCAAAATAAACCCCATATCTTGGAGAACATTTGCAGATGCAACCAGAAGAGCCTCTTCCTTTATGCCGTCATATCTACGAGTTTCGATCTGGCGGCGGGCAAGCTGTGTTTCACCATCGACGGCGAGCACCAGTGACGGATCGGTTGTAAGACAGCCCGCCAGAAGGCTGAGCATCATAGAGAATGCAACAAATCGACGCATCTCGGAATCCTCAGAATTTCGACGTATGATATGAATAATCTCTGACTAAGCCTTTGCCGTCGAATTTGATGATGACAGTCAACGTACGCTGAGTTGTGGATGCAGCTCCTGCGCTTCGTTTGTGGCTACCAGCAAGACCGAGAGTCAATTTACTGATTAGACCCCCAAGATCCCATTCACCTGAAACTTCATTTTCACTTGCGGAGTAGACACGTTCCGTGGCAACTTTGTCATATACCCATACTTCCATGCGGTTTTCGTCGACACTAACCATATTCGGCGAACCCAGAACTGAAGCAACCTGCGCAGAGGGCATCCCGACCTTGATTTCCCTCTGAACCTTCCCGATGGTCAATTGCTCTCCGTCGTCATCACGGATGGCCTTCCTGTGGTCGGCAGCAGTTTGACATGCGGTAAGCATCAACGCGGACAGAACCGCAACCCAAAAAACCGTTTTCATCATTTCTCCTCAAACTTGTGCGTATCCAACACGACAACGCGAACCCTCTAACCAAGTACAGCCACAGCTTGGCAAAGCCGTAACGACGCTATCACATTCCCGAAGGTGTGAGCGCGAAATTTGTTACATAAAGTAACCATTCGTGCCCGGCCTGCTGTCTACGTGTTTCTACTAATGTACAAATGTTGAAGGTGCGGGGCGGAGGCCGAAAACGAAAAGGCCGGGACGAAGCCCGGCCTGATGGAAAGCGTTTAGCGAACGCTCAGTCGAAGATGCCCTGCAAGGCGTCGATTACGATGTTGGTGCCGACGGCGAGCAACAGGATGTCGTTGGCGACGCGCACGTAACGGTGTCCGCTCGGCGGCGGTGGCAGTTGGGCGGTCAGCTTGCTCGGAACGCTGTAGGTCGTCACGTTCTTCGGCAGGGCTTGTCCGCGCGTCCAGTTTTGCTGGTTGGAACGCGGCGCGCAGGTCGAACCCTTGCGACTGAGTCCGTTCGGACACGACTTGGAGAAATTGCGCTTGTAGTAGTCGCGCACGATGCCACGGTCGCGGTCGTCGAAACGGAAATCTTGCCCCGGCCCTTGCTGGATATGCCCGGTTTGCTGCGGTTGGGCATGGCCGGGCTGTTGCGGCGCCGGTTGCGGGTGACCCGGTTGCGGTTGCGGCGGTTGCGCGTGTCCGGGTTGCTGCTGTTGCTGAGCATGGCCGGGCGATTGCTGTTGATGTTGTTGCTGCATTTGCTGTTGCTGCTGCTGTTGATGCATCTGCTGTTGTTGCTGTTGCTGCTGGCCATGTCCCGGCGGTTGTCCCGGTTGCGCCATGGCAGAAGTGCTGACGAAAGCGCCCACGGATAGCAGCAACGCCAACAAGAGATGCGAACTGGTTTTGACTTTCATGACTTCCTCCCAGAGATTGCCGCCGCAGGGGTGTCGTGCGGCGGGCAAGTTTTGCAGCTTATAAGCGACGATAACGCTTTTAATAAAAGCCTGTAAGCGCATCGATGATGATGCCGGTGCCGATGGCGAGCAGAACGATGTCGCTGCCGATTTGCACGTAGCGGTGGCCGTAAGGCGCAACGGGCAGGTACTGAACATATTCTACCGGAGCGTCGTGATAGACCACGGTGCGCGGCAACGGACGTCCGACGCGCCAGGTGTAGTGACGGTCGTGGCTGATGCGCGTGTAGTGGTGCGACACCGGGGCGGGTCGATGCACGACGTGATGTTGCGGCGCGGGCGCGGCGCGATGAATGACTTGCCGTTGCGGCGCGGGGGCGGCACGGTGCTGGATTTGCCGTTGCGGCGCAGGGGTGACGCGGCGTTGGACTTGGCGTTGCTGCGCAGGTGCGGCGCGGTGCTGGACTTGGCGTTGCGGTGCAGGTGCGGCGCGGTGTTGGGCTTGCCGTTGCGGAGCCGGCGCGGCGCGGTGCGGCGTTTGCGCCTGACGTTGGGGTTGCGGGGCGGCGCGATGCGCGGCGGGTGCGGCGTTGCGTGAATTGTCCCTGCCGTGGTTGGAAGGCGCGGCGAAGGCGGCGGTGCTGGCGAACGCGGTGGCTATCAAAAGGGTCAGGCCGGTACGCTTGAGGATGCTTTCCATGTTGGGTCTCCTTGATTGGCGCTCGTCGGTTGGCGATGCGCCGGTCTTGAACGTGAAAACGAAGATACCCGTCCCCCCGGCGGCGATCTTGTCGGCGCTGTAAGCACTTGTATGCGTTTGTACGACGTCGCTCCGCATCGGCGCGCGCCGCGCCGGACTACGCCATCTTGCGTATTCCTCCCGCCCCGGCCTCTCCCTAAATTGTCACTCAGCGCAAACCTGCGCCGTTTGACGTCGCTTCTTTTACGGGAGACTTCTCATGCAAACTCGTCGCAGTTTCATCAAGGCTTGTGTCCTTTCCGCTTCCATCGCCGCCATCGGTCTGCCGTCGATGGCTTCCGCCGCCGACACCATCAAGGTCGGCGTCCTGCACTCGCTCTCCGGCACGATGGCCATCTCCGAGACGGCGCTCAAGAACACGGCGCTGATGGCCATCGAGGAAATCAACGCCAAGGGCGGCGTGATGGGCAAGAAACTCGAACCCGTGGTGGTCGACCCCGCCTCCGACTGGCCGCTGTTCGCCGAAAAGGCGCGTCAGCTCATCAGTCAGGACAAGGTGGCGGTGGTGTTCGGCTGCTGGACGTCGGTGTCGCGCAAATCGGTGAACCCGGTGTTCAAGGAATTGAATGGCCTCCTGTTCTACCCGGTGCAGTACGAGGGCGAGGAACTGGAAAAGAACGTTTTCTACACCGGCGCCGCCCCCAACCAGCAGGCGATTCCGGCGGTCGAATATCTGATGAGCGAGGAAGGCGGCGGCGCGAAGCGTTGGGTGTTGCTCGGCACCGATTACGTCTATCCGCGCACCACCAACAAAATCCTGCGCGCCTTCCTGCACAAGAAAGGGGTGAAGGATGAGGACATCTACGAGGAATACACGCCGTTCGGCCATTCCGACTATCAAACCATCATCGCCAACATCAAGAAGTTCGCCGCCGCCGGCAAGAAGACGGCGGTGGTGTCGACCATCAACGGCGACTCCAACGTGCCGTTCTACAAGGAACTGGGCAACGCCGGCCTGAAGGCGACCGATGTGCCGGTGGTGGCGTTCTCGGTGGGCGAGGAGGAATTGCGCGGCGTCGACACCAAGCCGCTCGTCGGCCACCTCGCGGCGTGGAACTACTTCGAATCGCTCAAGAACCCGGTCAACGCCGAGTTCATCGCCAAGTACAAGGCGTGGGCGAAGGCGAACAAGGTGCCGAACGCCGACACCGTCGTCACCAACGACCCGATGGAAGCGACCTACGTCGGCATCTACATGTGGAAGCAGGCGGTCGAAAAGGCCAAGTCCACCGACACCGACAAGGTCATCGCGGCGCTCTCCGGCCAGACCTTCAAGGCTCCGTCCGGCTTCACGCTGACGATGGACAAGACTAACCACCACCTGCACAAGCCCGTGTTTATCGGCGAAGTGCGCGCCGACGGTCAGTTCGACGTGGTGTGGAAGACGAAGGAACCCATCCGCGCCCAACCGTGGAGTCCGTTCATTCCGGGTAACGAGAAGAAGCAAGGGTTGTAAAAACGGTAGGGGCGGGTTTCAAACCCGCCCCCCACCAACCGGATTCGCGTTCATGAAGCACCTCGGCAGTCTCCTTCTTGCATTGTGTCTCGCCTTGCCGGCGCGGGCGGCGCTCGACGCCGCGCAACTGGCCGGCTTCGCGGGCGATTTTTCCAGCCGCATCGCGGCCATCGAGGCGCTCGGCGTCGACGGTTCGCCCGACGCGCGCCGCGTGCTCGACGCGCTCGAAGCGGGCAATCTCGGCGTCGCCGGGGAACGGGTGGTCGTGGTCGAGGGCGAAACGGTGCTGGACGCCGCCAGCGGCGAAGCCTTGCCCGACGTGGCCGCCAAAAACGTCGACACCCTCACCGTCAACAACCGCATTCGTCGCGCGCTGGCGAGCGCCAACGCGGCCTTCGCGCTCACTACGGGCGACGCCGCTGAACGCCTGCGGGCGGCCAATACCCTGCGCGACGTCGCTTCCCCGGCGCTGTTGCCCCTGTTCGAGCGCGCGCTTGCCAACGAGAAGGACGAGGCGGTGCGCGCGGTGCTGACGCTGGCGGCGGCGCGGGTGAATCTGGCCAGCGACGAACCCGCCCTGCGGCGCAAGGCGGTGGAGGATTTGGGCGCTTCGTCCGACCCCGAAGTGCGCAACATGCTGGCCGGGCTGACGGCGAAAACGGAAACCGGCGCATGGGTCGAGGCCGACGCCGGGGTGCGCGAGGCGGCGCACGCCTCGCTGCGCGCCATCGACCGCCGCATCGGGCTGGCGCAGGCCACGGGCACGGTGTTCACCGGGCTGTCGCTCGGTTCGATTCTGTTGCTGGCCGCGCTTGGGCTGGCGATTACCTACGGCGTCATGGGCGTCATCAACATGGCGCACGGCGAACTGCTGATGATTGGCGCTTACTCGACCTTCACGGTGCAGACGCTTTTCCGCGCCTACCTGCCGCAATGGCTCGATTTCTACGTGGTGGCGGCGATTCCGGTCGCCTTCTTCGTCGCCGCGCTGGTGGGGGTGGCGATGGAGCGCCTCGTGCTGCGCCATCTCTACGGGCGTCCGCTGGAGAGCCTGCTGGCGACGTGGGGGCTTTCGCTGGTGCTGATTCAGTCGATTCGCGTCAGCTTCGGGCCGCAGAACATGGAACTCGCCAACCCGACGTGGATGTCGGGCGGCATCGAACTCGCCGCCGGGGTGGTGCTGCCGTTCAACCGCATCGTCATCGTTTTCTTCGCCGCCTTCGTGCTCGCGCTGTTGTGGCTGATGATGCAGAAGACGCGGCTCGGCATGTTCGTGCGCGCGGTGACGCAGAACCGCCCGATGGCCGGCTGCGTCGGAGTGCCGACCGCGCGCGTCGACACGCTCGCCTTCGCCATCGGCTCCGGCGTCGCCGGCTTGGGCGGGGTGGCGCTGTCGCAAATCGGCAACGTCGGGCCGGAGATGGGGCAAGGCTACATCGTCGACGCCTTCATGGTGGTGGTGCTCGGCGGCGTCGGCCAACTGGCGGGCGCGGTGTGCGCGGCGCTCGGACTGGGCATCGTCACCAAGTTCATCGAAGGCTGGGCCGGCGCGGTCATCGCCAAGATTCTGGTGCTGCTGTTCATCATCGTGTTCATCCAGAAACGGCCACAGGGCATCTTCGCCCTCAAGGGCCGCGCCAGCGATTGAGGCCGCCGCCATGCGCACACCCTTCACGCTCCGTTTCCTGCAAAACCTGCCGCGCGCCGGTTGGGTGGCGCTCGCCGTCTTCGCGCTGCTGGCGTGGGTGCTCGTGCCGCTGGCGCATCTGGCGTTGCCGGAAGGACACCCGCTGCACATGTCGGGCTATGTGCTCAACCTCTCCGGCAAAATCCTCTGCTACATGACGGTGGCGGTGGCGATGGATTTGATTTGGGGCTACGCCGGCATTCTCAGCCTCGGCCACGGGCTGTTCTTCGCTCTCGGCGGCTACGCCTTCGGCATGTACCTGATGCGGCAGATTGGCCGCGACGGCAGCTACGGCGCGGATTTGCCCGACTTCATGGTCTTCCTCGACTGGAAGGAACTGCCTTGGCACTGGACGGGTTCGGATTCCTTCCTGTGGGCGGTTTTCCTCACCATGGCGCTGCCGGGGCTGGTGGCCTTCGTGTTCGGCTATTTCGCCTTCCGCTCGCGCATCAAGGGGGTTTATTTCTCCATCATCACGCAGGCGCTCACCTACGCCTCGATGCTGCTCTTTTTCCGCAACGAAACCGGCTTCGGCGGCAACAACGGCTTCACCGACTTCAAGCGCGTGCTCGGCTTCGACATCACTTCGGCGGACACGCGCGTGGTGTTGTTCGGGCTGTCGGCGGCGCTGTTGATGGGGAGCATCGTGCTTGGGCGCGTGCTCATCGGCTCGCGTTTCGGGCGCGTGCTCACCGCCATCCGCGACGCCGAAAGCCGCGTCATGTTCATCGGCTACAACCCGCTGCATTACAAACTGTTCATCTGGACGCTCTCCGCCGTGCTGTGCGGGCTGGCCGGGGCGCTCTACGTCTCGCAGGTCGGCATCATCAACCCGAAGGAGATGAGCCCGGCCAACTCCATCGAAATCGCCGTCTGGGTGGCGGTGGGCGGACGCGGCACGCTGGTCGGCGCGGTGCTCGGCGCCGGCATCGTCAATCTGGCCAAGAGCGTGTTTACCGTCACCGTGCCGCAATACTGGCCGTTCTTCCTCGGCGGGCTGTTCATCGTGGTGACGCTTTTCCTGCCGCACGGCGTCGTCGGCCTGTGGCGGCAGTTGCGCCGCAGACGCGGCGGCGCGCCGCGCGATGAGGCCACGAGCGAAAACAGCGTCATCCCCGCCGTCTCCGAGGCCGCCGCATCATGAACGCCACGCCCGCCACCGCCCCCGCCGCCGAAATCGAAGTCGCCGCCCCGCGCGCCGGCGTCGCCGCCACCGGCCACGTCGCCAGCGGCGAGGTGCTCGACCTCAGCCACAACGTCATCCTCTATCTCGACTCGATTACCGTGAGCTTCGACGGCTTCAAGGCGTTGAACGATTTGTCGCTCGCCATCGACGTTGGCGAACTGCGCTGCATCATCGGCCCCAACGGCGCCGGCAAGACGACGTTGATGGACGTCGTCACCGGCAAGACGCGCCCCGATTCCGGCAGCGCCTTCTTCGGGCAGACGATGGATTTGACCCGCATGACCGAGCCGCAAATCGCCCACGCCGGCATCGGGCGCAAGTTCCAGAAGCCGACGGTGTTCGAGAACCATACCGTGTTCGAGAACATGGAACTGGCGATGAAGGCCGACAAGCGCGTGCGGCGCGCCCTGTTCGCGCGCCTCTCGGACGACGACCTCGACCACATCGCCGCAGTGCTGATGCAAATCCGTCTCGACCGCTACGCCAACCGCAGCGCCGGGCTGCTTTCGCACGGCCAGAAGCAATGGCTGGAAATCGGCATGTTGCTGATGCAGGAGCCGCGTCTGCTGCTGCTCGACGAGCCGGTGGCGGGCATGACCGACGAGGAGACCGAACGCACGGCGGAGTTGTTCGTCAGCCTCGCCGGCAAGCATTCGCTGGTGGTGGTCGAGCACGACATGAGTTTCGTCGAGGCGCTCGGCAGTCCGGTCACGGTGCTGTGCGACGGGTCGGTGCTCGCCGAGGGCAGCCTCGCCGAAGTGCAGGAAGACCCGCGCGTCATCGAGGTTTATCTGGGACGCTGACATGCTCAAAGTCGACAATCTCAACCAGTACTACGGCGGCAGCCACATCCTGCGCGGCATCTCGTTCGAGGCGCCGGTGGGCAAGGTGACGACCGTGCTCGGCAGAAACGGCGTCGGCAAGACGACGCTGCTGAAAACGCTGATGGGAATCGTCCCCGCCAAGACCGGGAGCGTGCGCTTCGGCGAGCGCGACCTCACCCGCGCCCCGTCCTACGCCCGCGTGCGCGCCGGCATCGGTTACGTGCCGCAGGGGCGCGAGATTTTTCCCCGCCTGACGGTGGAAGAAAACCTGCAAATGGGCTTGGCGACGCGCCCGCGCGGCACGCCGATTCCGGAGCGCGTCTACGAGATGTTCCCGGTGCTCAAGCAGATGTTGGCGCGTCGCGGCGGCGACCTCTCAGGCGGTCAGCAGCAGCAACTGGCCATCGGCCGCGCGCTCGCCTTCGACCCGCGCCTGCTGATTCTCGACGAGCCGACCGAGGGCATCCAGCCTTCCATCATCAAGGACATCGAACGCGCCATCCGCAGCCTCGCCGCCACCGGCGAAATCGCCATCCTGCTGGTGGAGCAGTATTACGACTTCGCGCGCGCGCTATCCGACCAATATCTGGTGATGGAACGCGGCGAAATCGTCATGCGCGGCGAAGGCCGCAACATGGACGCCGACGGCGTCAGGGAGGCGTTGGCGGTGTAAGCGACGCCCCAACCGGCAGGCGGGAATGTCCCGTATGACGACGTGCGCTGTTACGATGCGTTCTGCAAGCCGAAAAATGGGAGACGACCATGGATGTCACCTTGAACGGATATTGGACATTTATCGCGGCGATGGCGGTGCTGATGGTCGGGCGCGCGCTGGTCATGAAAGTGTCCTTCCTGTCGCGCTTCAGCATTCCCGAGCCGGTGGCCGGCGGTCTGGTGGCCGCCATCGTGGTGACGACGCTGCATTACTTCAACGGCTTCACCCTCACCATCGACGCCGACTTGCAAAACAGCTTCATGCTGATGTTTTTCTCCTCGATTGGCCTGAACGCCGATTTCTCCCGCCTCAAGGCCGGCGGCATGCCCTTGGTGATTCTCACCGTCGTGGTGTCGCTGTTCATCATCGTGCAGAACGTCATCGGCGTCGGGCTTGCTTCCGCGTTCGGGCTGCATCCCCTCACCGGACTCATCGCCGGTTCGATTACCCTCACCGGCGGACACGGCACCGCGGGCGGATGGGGGCCGATGTTGGAAGAAATGGGCGTGCACGGCGCTACCGCCATCGGCATGGCCTGTGCGACTTTCGGCCTCATCATCGGCGGCCTCACCGGCGGCCCGGTGGCGCAATTCCTCATCAATCGCGGCATCAGAACGCCGGGCACCGGAACGCTGGAAAGCGACGCGCCGGGCGAAATCGCCTTCGAACAACCGCACCACGACCGTCTCATCACTGCCGACGCGGTGCTGGAAACTTTCACCATGTTCGCCTTCGCGCTCGCCGCTTCGCAATGGCTGGCGCTCGAACTCGCCGACCTCTTGGCGCAGACGACGATTCGTCTGCCCACCTTCGTGCTGGCGCTCGGCACCGGCATCGTCGTGCGCAACGTGCTCTCGCGCGTTTTCAACGTCGTCGTGTTCGACCGCTGCGTGGACGTGGTCGGCAACGTGTCGCTGTCGCTCTTTCTGTCGATGGCGATGCTGTCGCTCAAACTGTGGCAACTGGTGGATTTGGTGGTGCCGCTGGTTATCATCCTGATCGTGCAGATGATCGCGATGGTGTCGTGGGCCATTCTGGTGACCTACCGCTTTCTCGGCAGGGATTACGACGCTTCGGTGATTGCCGCCGGCCATTGCGGTTTCGGCATGGGCGCGACGCCGACGGCGGTGGCCAACATGCAGGCGGTGACCCAACGCTACGGCATCTCGCACAAGGCGTTTCTGATCGTGCCGCTGGTGGGGGCGTTTTTCGTCGACATTCTCAATACGGTGACGCTGTCGATATTTACCGCGCTGCCCTTCCTGCATTGACGCCGCAATCGTAATCGCGGAGGTATATCAGGGCGCCACCAGACAATTGCTGTAATCGCCGTTTTCCAACACCGCCAAGGCGTCGGAAAGCGCGCGCGTCAGCACCCAGAAATGCAATACCTCGCTTTCGTCTTCCGATAAAACCGCCAAACCGAATTCGCCTTCGGCATCGTCGTAAATAATGTATTGCCGCCCTTTTTGTGCAATGGCAAAAAGGGTTTCTTCGCCGCAGAATCCATCGCGCTGGCAACGCAGTTTGCGAAACGGAATACGCATTTCCTGAAAATCCCGGCGATCGTCTTCCGGCAGGGCGGCGTATGCCCGCGCCACCTCCAGCGCCAGTTCGTCCTCGGTAATCGGTCTCCAGCCTGTGGCATTTGTCACGGTTTTTATCCACTTCATGAAATCTGCTTATTATTCTCGTAGTTACCCGTACGAGGTGTGACAGTAATAATTCACGAACGCGACCATATTTATCGCGGCAGGGCGGTCGGATTCCCTAAAATTTAACCGTATTCAGGAGAAAAAAGTCATGACCGCAACTTTCGAGAATTTCGCCACGCTGCTTTTCATCTCGGTTCTCGGATGCTTTTTCGGGATTTCGACCGGCATCTTTCAGCCTCTGATTGGCATGAGCGAAATACTCTATTACGGCCTGACCGCCATTTCTCTTTTGGTACTTATCGGTGGCGTTTTCTTCGTATTGTCCGGGGTCAGAAAACACAAAAAAGCGCTGCGCAGCCAAGGCGAAATACTCCTGCTCGCCGGCGCGGCGTTGTGGACTTTCCTGAGTTTGTGGCAGTTTTGAACCGCCCCTGAATCACCACGGCGCCAGCGAACTCACGCCCGCGCCGCCGCGCGGCCGATTGGAATACACGCCGACGCCAGTTGCGGAAATGTGAGGTTCGAGAAAAGCGTGCATGGCCTCGCGCTCGGTGCTTAGTTTCGACAGCAGCGCGTGCGCCGGAGCGCCCACCGCCAGCCGGACGCAACTCTCCCCGGCGGGGAAATCGCACCGCGTCACCACCGGGAAATCCTTGATTCGCCCAATGTCGTCGGTCGACTGCAAGCGCACCGTCGTCATCGCCTCGATGCGATTGCGAATCCAGTCGACGTTCGCCACCGTATGCGGCACCTTCATCGCCTCGGTCAGTTCCGCGAACCCAATCCGCAGCCACTGTCCCGCCGAATGGGCGAGCACTTGCCGAAACAGATAATTGGCGATGGGTATATCGGAACTGTTGAAGGTTGCCGAAGAATACAGGCGCAGCGGCACGCCGTCGTCGGTATGGAAATCGAAGTCGAGCACGCCGTTCCGGAACGCCATTTTTACCCCTCCGCGCAAAGACTCTACCAATCGTCACGCCGAGGGCGCAGTGACAAACTCACGAAACCACGTCATCGGTGTGGGTTTCAGGAAATCGTCAGCGCCGCGGGCAGCGCCGTCCACTGGATGCCCTCCGGCAGCGTGGCGCGACCGATGCGTTCCTGAAAGCCGCGTTGCGGCAGCGCGTAGCAGCGCACGTCGTCCGCGTTCGGGTCGAGCAGGTTCGTCACCGTCTCCAGACATTCTTCGAGCGCATCCTCGCTGCCGGTAAACAGAAAGATGCTGTATTCGAGCGGCGTGGCGCGGCTCACCATGGCGCGATGCACGCGGATGAGACGACGCGGCGAGGTGATGTCGTAACCGACGATCCAGTTTTTCATGCCGCCTCCCCGATTTCTTCTTCGAAGCCGCCGATGGCGGCGACGACGTCTTCCACCGCGTGATCCAACTCGCGGCGGAAGTGTTCGGCCTGTTCCTCGTAAGCCTTGTAGAAGCGCGCCCGGCCGGCCTTGCCGAGCAGGCAGCCGACGTTGGTGGTGGAGAAATCGTCGGCGGTCAGCGTCTCCTTGCGGAACAGCGCCAGCACGAAACGATCCGCCTGCGGGCGCAGAGCTTCCATGATGTCGCAGGCGAGCGATTCGCGCCCGAAATCGAGCGCGTGATAAAAGCCGATGAACGGATCCAGCCCGGCGCCGTGCAGCGCCAGCGTCGCCTCGCTTTGCAGCAGCGTGTAAGTGAGCGAGAGCGTCGCATTGACCGGATCGCGCGGCGGACGGCGATTGCGGCAGTGAAAACCGAGCTTTTCCGGCAACACCTCGCCCATCGCCTGAAAATAACTCGCCGCCGCCGCACCCTCCAGCCCGCGCAGGGCGCCGATGCTCTCGTGCGCATCGACTTGCCCCAACATGCCGTCGAGCCTTTTTTCGCACACGGTGAGCGGATAGCGGTGCATGGGCAGGTTGGCCTTCTGTTCACGGATGAAATCGAGTTGCCCGGAAATCTTCGCCGCCACGATGGCGCGCGAAAAGCGCAGGCAGTAATCGCCATCGAGCGAGAGCCGGTACTGCCGCACCCGCCGCGCCGCGTCGTTGTGCGGACGCCCAAGCAACAAACTCGGAATCCCCTTGCGCCCGGAGAGCACCACCACCCCGACGCCGTGCTCGCCCAGTTTGCCGAGCAGCGACGCCGAGAGCTTGACGTCGCCGCGCAGAAAGACGCGCGACAGCGGATGCAGCGGCACGGTGCCGACCCGTTCGTCGTTCTCGTAGAACGCGAGCGCGTCGCCATCGGCCCTCAGTTCAACGTCGCGGCGGTCGACATACAAGGTGCTCATGGCGTCTCTCCCGATTACAAAATCATGAAGTTCTCGGCCACCGGCTTCGCCGTCCCGATCTGGCGAATACGCTGGCGCGGGTCGAGTTGGAAGATGTGCGCCCGGTCTTCTTCGTTATCCAGACGTTCCTGCAACCCCTGCCGCACCTGCGCGAGTTCGCCGGCGGTGAGCCAGCACTCGAAAAACGATTTCTGTCCGCCCGCCTTGTAGCCCAACAGAAACTTATGCACCTTCCGCAACCGCTTCGGCTCGGCGATGTCGTAGCAAACCAGAAAGAGGGAACGGGCGGCGTCGGACATGCCCACAGTGTATGCAGGCGCGCGCGGACGGGCGGCAACGGCAAGCTTGCCGTTGAAAATCGTGCTAAAAATGTATTAGACAACGTGCTAAACATGCACTAACGTGCGTGCTAAACGTGCATTAAGGAGCGCAAACCCGCGATGGCCAGCAAAAAATACATCCCGCGACTGGTCGATGGAGCCTTGGACACTCTCTTGGCAGAGTTGCCCGCAATCATGCTGACGGGACCGCGCGGTTGCGGCAAAACGACGACGGCTCTGCAACGAGCCGCGTCGACGCTCAGGCTCGACCAGCCCGCCGTGGCGGCAGCCTTCGGCGCTTCGCCCGACGCGGTGCTGGCAGCACAAAAGCCACCGGTGCTGCTCGACGAATGGCAAAACGTCCCCGAATCGCTGGGCGCGGTGAAACGCGCCGTGGATGCGCAAGCGGGCGCCGGGCGTTTTCTGGTGACGGGAAGCGTGCGCTCCCGGTTGTCGTCGGCGGGATGGCCGGCCACAGGTCGTATCGTTCCATTGCCGATGTACGGATTGACCGAGGGCGAACTGGAAGCTTCCCCGGCCGCGTCCTTGACGCTTGCGCGGCTTTTTGACCGACAAGACCCCGAAACCGGCGAACTGCCCGACGCTCCCGATCTGGTTGGCTACGTCGACCGCATCATGCGCGGCGGCTTTCCCGATGCCGTCCATTTGGGCGATCTTGCGCGTTCCGCATGGTACGAAGGTTACGTCGAACAACTCGTCCATCACGATGTGAGCGAAGTGGCCGCCGTTCGTTCGCCCGCCACTTTTGCCGCGCTGGTGCATGCGATCGCGCTCAACACCGCCGGCCTGCCGTCTCTCGTCGCGCTAGCTCAAGCCGTCGGCATCAATCAGCGCACGATAAAATCCCATCTCGACTTGCTAGAGGACGTTCGCATCGTCGAACGGCTGTCCGCATGGGGCGTCAACCGTTTCAACCGCATGGTCAAAACGCCCAAATATCATATGGTCGATCCGGGCATGGCCGCGCATCTCACCGGTGACAATCGCGCCGGGCTGTTGTCCAACGGCGACCGTCTGGGACGGCTGATAGACACTTTCGTCGTGGCGCAGATCAGGCCGCTGCTGCGTCTGAACACGCCAACGGTAAGCGCGTTTCACCTGCGCGACGCCAACGGCGCGCGCGAAATCGACCTCGTGCTCGAATCGTCCGCCGGGAAAATCGTCGCCATCGAAATCAAAGCCGCCAACGCCGTCACCGCGAAAGCGGCGCGGCATCTGGCATGGTTGCGGGACGAACTTGGCGATACCTTCGTGCGCGGTTTCGTTTTGCACACCGGCGCGATGACCTACAAACTGGATGAAAAAATCTGGGCCATGCCCATCGCCCGGCTGTGGCGATGAAGTTCGGACTCGGAAAACTGAAAGCGGAGAATTTGAATGAACATCATTGCGGCGATTGTAAAGAGCTTGCAGAAGGTCGAGAACGGGTCGCTCATGGACGTGTTGGAGGCAGTGCGGCGCGAGGTAGCAGGTCGTGATGTTGGCAATGAATT
>JAISSY010000045.1 GCA_031272995.1 Azoarcus sp. | reverse complement strand
TCCTCGCGCAAGGCTTTGCACGCCTGCGCGCCGGAGTAGTCGAACTCGCACGCCTGCCCGATGATGATCGGGCCGGCGCCGATGATCAGGATGGTCTGGATGTCTGTACGTTTGGGCATTTGTTGCCTCAGGTAAAACTGCCGATGACCGGACGCGGCGAAGCTCGCCCCGTCCCGCCGGGAATCCGGTTCAACGCGCGTCCATCATCTTGACGAAGCGGTCGAACAAATAGGCCACGTCGTGCGGGCCGGGGCTGGCCTCCGGGTGACCCTGAAACGAGAACGCCGGCACGTCGGTGCGGGCGATGCCTTGGTTGGAGCCGTCGAACAGCGACACGTGCGTGACGCGCAGGGTATCGGGCATCGTTTGCGGGTCGATGGCGAAGCCGTGGTTCTGGCTGGTGATGAGCACCTGTCCGGTGTCGAGATCCTTCACCGGATGGTTGGCGCCGTGGTGGCCGAACTTCATCTTCATCGTCTTGGCGCCGGAGGCCAACCCCAACAACTGGTGGCCGAGGCAAATGCCGAAAGTCGGAACCTTCGCGGCGAGAACTTCGCGGATGGCGGCGATGGCGTAATCGCACGGCTCCGGGTCGCCCGGCCCGTTGGAGAGGAAAACCCCGTCCGGCTTCAACGCCAGAATGTCCTTGGCGAGCGTCTGCGCCGGCACCACGGTGACGCGGCAGCCGCGCGTAGCGAGCATGCGCAGGATGTTGCGCTTGATGCCGAAATCGAAGGCCACCACGCGCCGCGTCGGCGCGTCCTGCCGCCCGTAGCCGCCGACGAGCTTCCACGACGTTTCCGTCCACTCGTAGGGTTCGCTCACGCTCACCACCTTGGCGAGATCCATCCCCGCCAGCCCCGGAAACTCGCGCGCCTGCGCAACGGCGGCGTCGGCGTCGAGCTTTTCGCCCGCCGCGCCGGCGACGATGCAGCCCGCCTGCGCGCCCTTCTCGCGCAGCACGCGGGTGAGCTTCCTCGTGTCGATGCCGGCGATGGCCACCACACCCTCGCCGCGCAGCCAATCGTCGAGGCGTTGGCTCATGCGGAAGTTGCAGGGCAGAATCGGCAAATCGCGAATCACCAGTCCGGCGGCGTGAATGCGGGCGTTGCCGGATTCGACGTCCTCGTCGTTGACGCCGGTGTTGCCGATGTGCGGATAGGTGAGCGTGACGATCTGGCGGCAGTAGCTAGGGTCGGTGAGGATTTCCTGATAACCCGTCATCGAGGTGTTGAACACCACTTCGCCGACCGTGCGACCCGGCGCGCCGATGCTCTTGCCATGAAAGAGCGTGCCATCGGCGAGCGCAAGTAGAGCGGGCGTGAACGCAGTCACGAAAGAACTCCTGAACGTTTTTTGATCGTGCGGCGTCCACATGGGCCGTCCGCATATGCGAAAAACGGGACGGCTGGCTGGCCGATCCCGTGTTGTTGAACGGGCGCGATTTTAACGTTTCGGCGCGATAGAGGCAAACCCGTAGGCGGGGCAAGGTATTCCCCGGTGTTCGTAGGGGCGAATAATCATTCGCCCCCCACGTTCAGCAGCGTTTCTTGTGCACTCGCCGCGCCCCAAGCCGCCGCAGCCATTCTCCGATCCGCGTGTCGTCCGGCGCGCAACCAAGATACGCCACGAGCATGGCGCCCATTTCAGCCTCGTCCAACGCTCGGGCATGGCGAAAAAATTGATCGAGATCGCGCAATCGGTCGCGGCGTCCGAGCCAGAGCGGACGGACTTTTTCGAGGTCGATCAGGCAGGCGTCGAAATCGTCGTCTCTTGCACGCAAAAAAATATGATTCGGGTAGAACGCTCCGTGAGTGAGCCTCGCTGCGTGTAATCGGCGGGCAATGTCGCCGCATGCGCCGAGTAGTCGAGCGCGCAAAACGTCGGGGCGATCCCGCCACCCCGCAAGCCAATCTTCGAACGCTTGCCAACCGTCGAGCGCATGAGTGATCAAAATCGCGCAAACGCCCTCTTTTCGCAGTCGCTGCGCAAAAAACGCGACGGTGGGCACAGGAACGTTCCGATTCTCGCAGCACCGGATGTAGCGAAATTCACGAGAAAACGTCGGTTCGCCGAACGGCGCGGTAAAGCTGCGCGTCAGGTGGTTGCATTGACGTTTGAGGTAAAACCCGTGTCCGTCGAGATCGATTCGCGACACCTTGCTCCAACCGCCGCGCCCGGTATTGGGATCGTCGACGTTGTCGAGGGACAGGTTCCACAAGGAATCGAAATCGGCCAAGCCGTGCCGTTCGAGCAGAGCGCGGTCGGTGGCGGCGACGAAATCCTTCACTCAGCGCAGCCCAAGCACGTCCTGCATGTCGAATAGCCCCGGCTTGCGCCCGGCCAGAAAGCGCGCCGCGCGCAGCGAACCGAGCGCGTAGGGCATACGGCTGCCGGATTTGTGGGTGATTTCGATGCGCTCGCCGATGCCGGCGAAAAGGACGGTGTGATCGCCGACCACGTCGCCGCCGCGAATGCTGGAGAAGCCGATGGTTTGCGGGTCGCGTTCGCCGGTGACGCCTTCGCGTCCGTAGATCGCATCCTTGCGCAGATCGCGTCCGAGCGCCTTCGCCACCACTTCGCCCATGCGCAGCGCGGTGCCGGAGGGCGCGTCGACCTTGAAGCGGTGATGCGCTTCGATGACTTCCACGTCGTAGCCGTCGGACAGGATTCGCGCCGCCACGTCGAGCAGGCGGAAGACGGCGTTCACCCCGACCGCCATGTTGGGCGCGAAAACGATGGGCACGATACGCGCCGCTTCGGCGATTTTGTCGCGTCCGGCGGCGTCGAACCCGGTGGTGCCGATTACGGCGGTCTTGCCGAGCTTCACCACGTGCGACAGATGCGACAACGTGCCTTCGGGGCGGGTAAAGTCGATCAGGCAATCGGCGACGGCGATGGCGGCGCCGGCTTCGTCGCCGATTTTGACGCCGGTGACCGCGCCCAACGCTTCGCCGGCGTCGCGCCCGATGACGGGCGAACCAAGACGGTCGAAGGCCGCCGCCAGACACACGCCGGGGTCGGCGAGCGCGGCTTCGATCAACATTTTGCCCATGCGGCCGGAAGCGCCGGCAATCGCCACTTTGACGGGTTGACTCATGGTGTCAGTCCTTCGCCTTCGGCACTTCGATGACGCGGGTGCGGTTCTGAGTCGAATAGTCGCCCTCGATGTCGCCCATGTCGCCATCGACATGGTCGAACACGTCATTGACGAAATACACCGACACCGTGCGCTGCTCCACGTCGCCGCTGCTGCCGCGCTTGAAGCGATAGACGTAATCCCAACGGTCGGCGCGGAACGCGTCGACGATGAGCGGCGAGCCGAGAATGAAACGCACCTGATCGCGCGTCATGCCGGGGCGCAACTGCGTCAGCATGGTCTGATCGACGAAATTGCCCTGTCGCACGTCGATGCGGTACGGCGCGAAGAAGGAGCAGGCGGAAAGCGCCAGCGCCATGATGAGCGGCGCGAGGGAAAACGGGGAACGCATGAGCGGGAGCCTTTAGTCCTTGAATTACACGCACTTGTGTGCAGCGCGAGGTTCTCAGTTAAGGCCGGAGAATATAACATAGCGGGCATTTCCAGCACCGCCTGCCCCGGCAGGCCAACGAACGGTTCGACCATGGCAGACAACTCGCGCAGCCTCAAGAACATCGGACTCAAAGCCACCCACCCGCGGCTCAAGATCCTCGAACTGTTCCAGCACACCGAACAGCAACACCTCTCCGCCGAAGATGTTTACCGGCTGCTGATCGAAGACGACATGGACATCGGCCTCGCCACCGTCTATCGCGTGCTGACCCAATTCGAGCAAGCCGGCCTGCTGGAGCGCCACTTCTTCGAGAGCGGCAAGGCGGTGTTCGAGCTGAACACCGGCGAGCACCACGACCACCTCGTCTGCCTGCAATGCGGTCGCGTCGAGGAGTTCTACGACGCCGAAATCGAACGGCGGCAAAACATCGTCGCCAAGGAACGCGGCTTCGCCATCAAGGATCACGCGCTGTATTTATATGCCGATTGCCTGCGGGAAAACTGCCCGCACCGCAACGCGCATTAAGCCGCCGCTTTCCCCGCCAGCATCTCCGCCGCGTGTTTGCGCGTCGTCTCGGTGATGTTCACCCCGCCCAACATGCGGGCGATTTCTTCGACGCGGGCGGACTCGTCCAGCGGCGTGACCGTGCTCAGGGTTTGGCCGGCGCTTGTTCGTTTGGCGATTTGCCATTGCCAGTCGGCGCGGGCGGCGACTTGCGGCAGGTGGGTGACGCAGAGCACCTGACGGTCTTTACCCAATTTGTGCAACATCTGGCCGACGATTTCGGCGACGCGGCCGCCGATGCCAACGTCGACTTCGTCGAAAATCAGCGTCGGGGTGGCGGAATCGCGGCTGGTCATCACCTGAATGGCGAGGCCGATGCGCGACAACTCGCCGCCGGAGGCGACTTTGGCGAGGCCGCGCAGCGGTTGGCCTTGGTTGGCGGCGACCTGAAACTCCACCGCTTCGTTGCCGTGCGCCGAGGGTTCGCCGGGGATGAGCGCGGCTTCGAACTTGCCGCCGACCATCGCCAGCGTTTGCATGGCGGCGGTGATTTCGGCGGAGAGGGTGGCGGCGGCGGCGCGGCGGGTGGCGGTAAGTCGGGCGGCGACGGCGGCGTAAGCCTCGCGCGCGGCGGCTTCGGCGGCGGCGAGGCGTTCGGGGTCGGCGCTGGCTTCGAGGGCGTCGAGACGGGCGCGCCAGTCGGCGGCGAGCGCGGGCAATTCTTCCGGGGCGACGCGATGCTTGCGCGCCAGGTCGAGCACGGCAGCGATGCGGCGCTCGACTTCGGCCAGGCGTTGCGGGTCGAGGTCGAGGCGGTCGCGGTAGCGGCTCAGGGCGTGCACGGCTTCGTCGGTCTGGATGGCGGCGGCGTCGACCAGTTCGCGCACGTCGGCGAGCGTCGGGTCGATGGCGGCCATCGCCGCGATGCGGCTGGCGCAGTGGCCGAGAGTGGCGCGCACCGCCTGTTCGCTTTCGCCCAGAGTGTCGAGCAGTTCTTCGGCGCCGCTCACCAAATCGGCGGCGTGCGCCAGACGGGCGTGTTCGGCTTCGATTTCGCTCCATTCGGCGGGGTCGAACGCGAGTTCGTCCAGTTCCTTGAGTTGCCAGCCGAGCAATTCGCGCTCGCGCGCCGAAGCCGCCGTGTCGCGCTCCGCCGCTTGCCGTAGCGCCGCCAGCTTTTGCCATTCGCGCCAGCGCGCCGCCACTTCCGCCGCCAGCGCCGCCGCGCCGGCGTGGGTGTCGAGCAGCGCGCGTTGCGTCTCGGCGCGCAGCAGGGCGTGATGGGCGTGCTGGCCGTGAATGTCGGCGAGCCACTGGCCGAGGGCGCGCAGTTGCGCCTGCGTCACCGGCGCGCCGTTTATCCACGCCTTGCCGCGTCCGCCGGCATCGACGACGCGGCGCAGGATGAGCGCGCCGTCTTCGGCGTCCAGTTCCTGCTCGGCGAGCCACGCCTTCACTTCCGCGCCCGGCGGCAAATCGAATTCGGCGCTGACGTCGGCCTTGTCGCAACCGCTGCGCACCACGCTGGCGTCGGCGCGTTCGCCCATGGCGAGGCTGAGGGCGTCGAGCAGAATCGACTTGCCCGCACCGGTCTCGCCGGTGAGCGCGCCGAAACCGGCGCCGAATTCGAGTTCGAGGCGGTCGACGATGACGAAATCGCGGATGGAGAGTCGGCACAGCATGGCGGGTTCGCGGCGCGCGGCTCAGGAGCGCGGCATGGAGGCGCTCCAGTGAAGTTTTTCGCGCAGCATGGCGAAGTAGCTGTGCCCTTCCGGGTGCAGCAGGCGCACTTCCATGGGCGAGCGCACGATGCGCAGGCAATCGCCGGCGCTCAGTTCGCAGAAGGCGACGCCGTCGAAGTGCACGCGGGCGTCGTGCGGGGGAGTCGGCATGATTTCGATGCGGGCGGTGTCGGGCAGCGTGACCGGACGCGCGGCGAGCGCCTGCGGACACAGGGGAACGAGGGCGACGCCGCCGACGCCCGGATGCAGAATGGGTCCGTTGGCGGCCATGGCGTAGGCAGTGGAGCCGGTGGGCGTGGCGATAATCATGCCGTCGGCGCGCAGGTTGTAGACGAATTCGCCGTCGACGCGCAGTTCGAGTTCAATCATGCGACCGAGGCTGCCGCGATTGACCACCACGTCGTTCAGCGCCAGCGTCTCGAAAATGCGCTCGCCGCCGCGCCACACCTCGGCGTGCAGCAGAAAGCGCGTTTCGGCGTGGTAGCGCCCGTCGAGAATTTCGCCCAGTTGGCGACGCGCATCGACGCGCGGCAAATCGGTGAGAAAGCCGAGTCGCCCCAGATTGACCCCCACCAGCGGCACCGAGCGTTCGGCCAGCTTGCGCGCCGCGTTCAAAAGCGTGCCGTCGCCGCCGACCACCACGGCCAGTTCAGATTCCTCGGCGATTTCCTCAAAAGTGGCGAGAGTGAATTCGTCGGCCTCCAGACCGATGGCGGCGGCGGTGTCCTGCTCCAGCCAAGGGTCGAGTCCGCGCGAGCGCAGGAAGCGCGCCAGTTCGAGAACGGTCTCGGCGCCGTCCGCGCTCTTGAACTTGCCTATCAGGGAGATATTGTTGAATTTCCGCGCCATGGCGAGCGATTAAACCACAATCGTTAACGTCGTGCGTATCGGTGGCTACCCTAAAGAGGCTGATAGAATCGCCTTCGCCATGCACCCGCTCGACACCCGCTCCCGCATCCTGCTGAAAACCCTCATCGAACGCTACATCGCCGACGGTCAGCCGGTGGGTTCGCGCGCCCTGTCGCGCTCTTCCGGCCTCGAGTTGTCGCCCGCCACGGTGCGCAACGTCATGAGCGACCTGGAGGAGATGGGCTACATCGCCAGCCCGCACACTTCGGCGGGGCGCGTGCCGACCGCGCTCGGCTACCGCTTTTTCGTCGACACCCTGCTCACCGTGCAGCCCATCGAAACGGTGCGCGTGCAGGAACTGAAAACGCAATTCCGCCCCGGCCAGCCGCAAAAACTCATCAACTCCGCCTCGCACCTGCTCTCCGACCTCACCCGCTTCGCCGGCGTGGTGGTGGCGCCGCGGCGCGAGAGCGTGCTCATTCGTCAAATCGAATTCATCGGGCTGGCCGAAAACCGCATCCTGCTCATCCTCGTCACCACCGACGGCGACGTGCAGAACCGCATCCTGCTCACCCGTCACGCCTATTCGGCGGCGGAACTGGCGAGCGCCGCCAACTACCTGAACGAGCACTACGCCGGCCTGGCGTTCGACGAAATCCGCCTGCGCGTGCAGGCCGAATTGCGCCAGTTGAAAAGCGACATGAGCGAGTTGATGGCCGCAGCGGTCGAAGCCGACGCCCCCGCCGAGGAGGCCGCCGCCAACTACGTGATTTCCGGCGAAACCAATCTGCTCGACATCGAGGATTTGTCCTCCAACATGGCGCGGCTGCGCGAGTTGTTCCGCCTGTTCGAGCAGCGCACCGGGCTGATGCGCCTGCTCGACGTGTCGCGTCACGCCGAGGGCGTGCAGATTTTCATCGGCAACGAATCGGGGCTGGCGCAACTCGACGGTTGCAGCGTCGTCGCCGCGCCCTACGAAGTCGACGGTCACATCGTCGGCTCGGTGGGCGTCATCGGCCCGACGCGCATGGCCTACGACCGCGTGATTCCCATCGTCGACATCACCGCGCGCCTGCTCTCCAACGCGCTCTCCGGCAACGGCTGACATGACCGCGCCCGCCGCCGCGACCGCCAACCGCATCGGCGTCCTCCTCGTCAATCTCGGCACGCCGACGGCGCCCACCGCGCGCGCCCTGCGTCCGTGGCTGCGGCAGTTTCTATCCGACCCGCGCGTCGTCGAACTTCCGCGCTGGCTGTGGTGGCCGATTCTGAACGGCGTCGTGCTCGCCGTGCGTCCGGCGAAATCGGCGCGCAAATACACCTCCATCTGGATGCCGGAAGGTTCGCCGCTGAAAGTGCACAGCGAACGCCTCGTCGCCGGACTCGCCGCCGAATTCGAGCGCGACCCGCCGCCGGGGGCGCAAATCGAAGTCGCCTGCGCCATGCGCTACGGCGAACCCGCCATCGTCGCCACCCTCGACGCCCTGCGCGCGCGCGGCTGCGCACGGCTACTCGTCGTGCCGCTCTACCCGCAATACGCCGCCAGCACCACCGCGAGCGCCATCGACGAAGTGGCGCGCGCCCTGCAATCCTGGCGCGACCTGCCCGAACTGCGCTACGTGCGCAGCTTCCCCGCCGACGCCGGCTACGTCGCCGCGCTCGCCGCCAGCGTGCGCGAACACTGGGCCGCCCACGGCGAGGGCGATTGTCTGGTGATGAGCTTCCACGGTCAGCCGCAAAAAACCGACGAACTCGGCGACCCCTACCGCGCCGAATGCCTGCTCACCGCCGAGCGTCTCGCCGCGGCGCTCGAACTGCCGCCGGAAAAATTGCGCGTCACTTTCCAGTCGCGTTTCGGCGCCGCCAAGTGGCTGCAACCCTACACCCTGCCGACGCTGCAATCCCTCGCCCAGGCCGGCGTCAAACGCGTCGACGTCCTCTGCCCCGGCTTCGCCGCCGATTGTCTCGAAACGCTGGAAGAAATCGCCCAACTCAACCGCGCCGCCTTCCTCGCCCACGGCGGCGAGGTCTTCCACGCCATCCCGTGCCTGAACGAGCGCCCGGACTGGATTGCGGCGCTCGCCGACATCGTGAGAAGAAACCTCGCCGGCTGGCTGTAAGCGCTATTCCTCGACCAACTGCAAGCCGAACCGCCCGGTCGCCAAACCCGTAGTGGTGTGCTGGCTGCCCTGCGTGGCGGGCGGACAGTGCGCCGCATGCACGGCGGCAAGCGCGCTCAGGCGATGGGCGACGACGGAAGCGACTTCGCGGCGGAAGGCTTCCTGCACTTCGTCGGTGGCGAGCGCCAGCGCGGAGGGGTTTATCTGGAGATAGGTCAGCGGCTCCAGCGCGACGACGGTGAACGACTGCCGGTGTTTCAGGCTGTCGAGCCACGCCATTTCGCCAAAAATGGTGCCGGGGCCAAGCTCCATCACCCGTTTGCCGGCAATGGACAGTTCCACCCGCCCTTCGAGCAGAACGCCGAAACGCTGTTCGGCGTCGCCTTCGCTCACCAGCTTCACGTAGGGGCCGACACGCCGCCATGCGCCGATGCGCAGCACTTCCCACAACTCCACGTCGTCGAATTCGGTGAAGAACGGCTGCTTGCGCAGCATGGCGAAACGTTCGCCGTCGAGGCGCGAACCCTGTTCGTCGACAATCTTGTAGCGCACCGCCGAAAGGTCCTTGGCGAATTCGGCGCCGTTCTTGTAGCGCGAGTACAAATCCTTCTCCATCGCCTTGCGGATGACGGCGTCCATCTGCTCGGTGACATCGGGGTTGAGCTGCGTCACCGCGGGCGGGTCGGCGTTGAGAATCTTGTAGACCAGTTGCGCCGCATTGACGGCGCGAAAAGGCAGCCGCCCGGTGAGCATGTGGAACATCACCGCGCCGAGCGAATAGATGTCGGTCTTCTGGTTGAGCGGGTAGCCCTTGATTTGCTCCGGACTCATGTAAGCGGGCGAGCCGACGCCCATGATGAAGGTGGAATCGGCTTCGACCTGCTTGTTGATGTTGAGCGCGAGGCCGAAGTCGGAGATGCGCACGTCGTCGTCATCGTCGATGAGAATGTTGGCGGGCTTGATGTCGCGATGCACGATGCCCTGCCGATAGGCGTAGTCGAGCGCCATGCAGCATTTGAAGATGATGCCGATGACGCGATGCACGGGCAGGCGATTCTCGAAGCCGCAGTATTTTTCCAGCGTCGCGCCCGGAAAGAATTCCATGACCACGTAGGCCTGTTCCGCCTCGATGACCACCTCGAAAATACGGATGATGTTGGGATGGTCGAGCCGCTTCGAGACGGCTTCCTCGGCGCGCAACAACTTGAGCAGGCGACGATTGTGGCGCTTGGCGTCGCCGCCTTCGCCGCCGAGTTTGATGTGCTTGACCGCAACCGGACGGGAGAGCTTGGGATGTCGCGCCTCATAGACGGTCGCGGTCGCGCCGCGCCCGACCTGACGCACGATTCGGTATTCACCGATTGTCGCGGGCATCTGCTCCATCGCGGTTCCGGATTACCTGTCCAATACCCTGACCGTTATCGTTATCGTTGCCATCGTACTGCGCCCCAAGCGGCAGCAAGACGACGCGGTTGAGCATTCCGTCACGTTCAACCGCAATTCGGAAACTTCGCATTCGCCGTCGCCGCCAGCTACACTTGCGCGGTTTTCATATCCCGCCCGAGCACGGAGCGCGCCTTGAGCATTCCGGTCGATTTTCTCGTTCACCCCCGCTGGCTGATTCCGGTGGAACCCGAGCGCGCGGTGCTCGCCGCACACAGCGTCGCCGTGCGTGACGGCTGCATCGTCGACGTGCTGCCGCAGGCCGAGGCCCGCGCGCGCTACGTGGCGACGGAGGTCTTCGACCTGCCCGACCACGTTTTGATTCCCGGCCTCGTCAACCTGCACACTCACGCCGCCATGAGCCTGATGCGCGGCCTGTCCGACGACCTGCCGCTGGCGCGCTGGTTGAACGAGGTAATCTGGCCGGCGGAAAAGCGCCATGTATCGCCCGATTTCGTGCGCGACGGCACCCTGCTCGCCATTTGCGAAATGCTGCGCGGCGGCGTCACCACCTACAACGACATGTACTATTTCCCCGACGATGAGGCGGAAGTCGCCGCCCGCGCCGGCATGCGTGCCGTCGTCGGACTCATCGTGCTCGATTTTCCGGGCGCGTGGGGGAACGACCCCGACGACTATCTGCGCAAGGGCATGGCCGTGCGCGACAAATGGCGCGGCCATCCGCTCGTCTCCTTCGCCATCGCGCCGCACGCGCCCTATTCGGTCGGCGATGCGGGGCTGGAGCGCTCCGCCTGTCTGGCCAACGAACTCGACCTGCCCATCCACATCCATCTGCACGAAACGGCGGGCGAAGTCGCGGATTCGCTCGCCGCGCACGGCGTGCGCCCCATCGACCGTCTGGAGCGCGCCGGGCTGTTGGGGCCGAATCTCATCGCCGTGCACACCGTTCACGCCGACGAACGCGACTTGGCGCTGCTCGCGCATCGCGGTTGCCACGTCGCCCACTGCCCCAGTTCCAACATGAAGCTCGCCAGCGGCATCGCCCCCGTGCCCGCCATGCTTCGCCACGGCATCGGGGTAGGTCTGGGCACCGACGGCGCCGCCAGCAACAACCGGCTCGATATGTTTCAGGAAATGCGTCAGGCGGCGCTGCTCGCCAAAGTCGGCAGCCTCGACGCCACCGCCCTGCCCGCGCACACCGCGTTGCGCATGGCGACGCTGGGCGGGGCGCGCGCTCTGGGGCTGGAAAAGACGACCGGCTCCATCGAAAAAGGCAAGCGCGCCGACCTGTGCGCCGTCGCTTTGAACGACCCGGATGTAAACCCGTGCTTTGATCCTGTCTCCCATTTGGTATATGTTTGCGGTCGTCGGCAAGTTTCGCATGTCTGGATCGACGGCGAAATCCGCGTCAGGGAAGGCAATCTGTTGTTGCAAATTGGCGACAACGAATTGCTCGCCCTTGCGTCGCTATGGCAAACTAGGCTCGTTTAACTGAGTTGGATTTCTGCTCAAAAGACGGCGCCGAATGACAATCAGTTATTCGGTTTAGTTCCTGCGGCACTGTCTCGCCCTACACAACTGAGGAAACCATGATCAAACACAACCAGAAGCTGCTTACGCTGGCCGCCATTGCCTCGATTGGCCTGTCCGCTTCCACTGCCTTCGCGCAAGCTGTCGTCGTAGACGGCACGGGTGAGATTCCCTACGCGATCGACGCTCGTAACACTGTTACCCGTAGCGGGTTTGGCCTTTGCTGGCGCACCGGCTACTGGACTCCCGCTGCCGCCGAAACCGCCAAGGCTGGCGAGTTCCCGGTCGGATGCGGCTGCGACGGCGACATCGTCCCGAAAGAAAAGTGCGAAGCCGCTCCGGCTGTCGTCGCTGAACCGACTCCTGCCGAACCCACCCCAGTTGAGGCCAAACAAATCGGTCAAGAAAAGGTTCGCCTGAACGCCGACTTCCTGTTCGACTTCAACTCGGCCGCGCTCAAGCCCGAAGGCCGCACCGCCCTCGACAACGTCGCCGAACAAGCCAAGGCTCTGACGCTCGAAGTCGTGATCGCCACCGGCCACACCGACCGTCTGGGTTCCGACGCGTACAACCAACGCCTCTCCGAACGCCGCGCCGCCGCCGTCAAGAGCTATCTGGTCTCCAAGGGTATCGACGCTTCCCGCATCTATACCGAAGGCAAGGGCGAAACCCAGCCCGTGACCGGCACGCAATGTAACGACATCAAGGTTCGCAAGGCTCTTATCGAATGCTTGCAACCGGATCGCCGCGTCGATATCGAAATCATCGGCACGCGCTAATCCAAGCCGCATCGTTCCGCAAAAGCCCTGCTTCGGCAGGGCTTTTTGTTTGCCCCCGTTTTTCCGCTTGCGCGCAAGCGCCTCTATTGCGTAGCCTTTAGCGCCTTGCTTTCACCGTCATCGAACCATGACCAAACTGAACGCCGACCCCGCCGAACTGCAGAAATTCAGCGAACTCGCCCACCGCTGGTGGGATCCCACTTCCGAATTCAAGCCCTTGCACGAGATCAACCCCTTGCGTCTCGACTGGATAGATAGCCTCGTCGGACTCGCGGGAAAAAAGGCGCTCGACGTCGGCTGCGGCGGCGGCGTGCTCGCTGAGGGCATGGCGTCGCGCGGCGCGGACGTGACCGGCATCGACCTGTCGCAAAAGGCGTTGAACGTCGCGCGTCTGCATCTGTTCGAGAGCAACCTGAAAATCGACTATCGGGAAATCGCCGCCGAAGCGCTCGCAGAAACGCACGCCGGCCAATTCGACGTCGTCACCTGCATGGAAATGCTCGAACACGTCCCCGACCCCGCCAGCACCGTCGCCGCCTGCGCGCGCTTGGTCAAACCCGGCGGACAAGTCTTTTTCGCCACGCTGAACCGCAATCCCAAGTCCTACCTGTTCGCCATCGTCGGCGCCGAATACGTCCTCAAGTTGCTGCCGACCGGCACGCACGACTACGCCCGCTTTCTCAAGCCTTCCGAACTCGCCCGCTTCTGCCGCGACGCCGGACTCGCTCCCGCCGCGCTGAAAGGACTCAGCTATAACCCTTTCACCCGTGTCTACGGCCTCGGCAGCGACACCTCGGTCAACTACCTGTTGCAGACCAAACGCGACGTTTGAGGGGCGCAACAATTTCGCGGCCAGCACGATGCGGCGGTTGAAAAGACACCGCCGCTCCCTCACAATGCGCAGCATGGTTGTAACTCCGGCGAGTCGGAGACGTTCTGGACAGGGGTTCGATTCCCCTCACCTCCACCAAAGTGCATCCGGTGGGTGTGGTTTGGTGGGGGTGTCCTGGTTTCGACAGGGCGAGCAATGGCGAGCAGGCAACCCGAGAGGCGACGGACGTAATCCGCGCAAATCCATAAACGCCAACGATGAGCGTTTCGCGATCGCTGCCTAAGCAGATCGCCGGGGCCGCTGAAGCCTTGTAACCCAAGACAGCCGATGGGGACTTCGGTCCCCATCGTCATTTCTGCAAATGAAAGGCAACTTGCATCAGTCTTGCCGTTCCTGTTCGTTTGTTTCCATATATTCAGACGCTTCGTCCGGGTCAGCCATCACGAAGGCGATGACTCTCCCTGCACCGTCTCTAACGTAACGACCACAGGTAACTGTCGTTTTCTCGACCTTGTGAAAAGCGGACTTTCGCTCGGCTCCGCCTTTTCTGACCGGCCCACCGAGGTAGTTCATCTTGCCGCGTTTGGGTGTAGCAGGTTGGATTTGCTCGTCCCGAACACGAACCATGCGCGTGTATTCCAAACGGACGATTTCTCCGGCCTTGGGAGCGGCCAGTTTGCCTGTTTGTTTCATCTCGTTCTCCTGCGTCACAAGCACACCTCTCCCGACATGGGAAGATGTCTGTACGCCAAAGGAACGAGAGATCAGGTCTTCATGTTTGCCTGTAACCAGCAACAAAGGGCTGGTGATTTGTCTGGTCGGGGAAAGAGGATTCGAACCTCCGGCCCCTGCGTCCCGAACGCAGTGCTCTACCAGGCTGAGCTATTCCCCGTGTGCCGTAACAAATTAAGGCTTTCGACCGAGTGCTTCGGTCAAAAGCCTCTTGATACTGCAAAGTCTGTTAATTCTAGCAACGCATCCTTGAAAATGGAAGGCGGCAGCGCCGCCAGCGCCGTCACGGCGAGGTCGGCTTCGGCGCGGGCGTGTTGGCGGGCGGCGTCCAGCGCGCCGGTGGCGAGGATCGCTTCCAGCACGGCGGCGAAATCGTCACGGCCGCCGTTTTCGATGGCGCTGCGCACGCGGGCGGCCAGTTCGGGCGTGCCGTGCTGCATGGCGTGGATGAGCGGCAGCGTCGGCTTGCCTTCGGCGAGGTCGTCGCCGAGGTGCTTGCCGGTTTCGGCTTCGTCGGCGGAGTAGTCGAGCACGTCGTCGACGATTTGGAACGCCGTGCCCAAGTGCATGCCGTAATCGGCCAGGCCCTGCTCGACGGCGGACGGCGCGGCGGCGAGGATGGCGCCAAGGCGGGCGGCGGCCTCGAACAGCTTCGCCGTCTTGCAGCGGATGACTTGCAGGTAGCCGGCCACCGTCACGTCGGCGTCGTGGCAGTTGAGCAGTTGCAGCACCTCGCCCTCGGCGATGACGTTGGTCGCTTCGGCCAACACCTGCATGACGCGCATGCTGTCGACGTTCACCATCATCTGAAAGGCGCGCGAATAAAGGAAATCGCCCACCAACACCGAAGCGGCGTTGCCGAACAGCGCGTTGGCGGTCTTGTTGCCGCGCCGCAGTTCAGATTCGTCGACCACATCGTCGTGCAGCAGCGTCGAGGTATGGATGAATTCGACCACCGCCGCCAGTTCGTAGTGATTCGCGCCGCGATAACCGAGCGCATTGGCGGCGAACAGCACCAGCGCCGGACGCAGACGCTTGCCGCCGCTGTGAATGATGTATTCCGCCACCTGACGGATGAGCACCACGTCGGAATGAAGCCGCTCGCGGATGAGTGCATCGACCGCTTTCATGTCGTCGGCGATCGGGGCGAAAAGTTGCAGGACGGGCAAGGCGGCGGCTCGGAAAATTGAAGAATGGCGGATGTTAAGGCGGGCGCGGAAAACGGGTCAAGCCGCGCGACGCCCGTTATATATGAAGAAAGGGAGCGAAAACCTCTCGCTCCCTTTCGTCGGCCGCCGTCGCGGGCGGTCGCCCGCCGGAGATTACTTGCCCTTGGACAGACGCGATACGGCGTTGTCGAGCGCCGCCTTGGCGCTCTTGCGGTCGGCCCACACGTCGGCGAGTTCCTCGTTGAGGATGCGCACCGACTTTTCACGGTCGAGCAGCGGCTGCACCGAGGAAGCGGCATTCACCGGTCGATTGATCAACTGGCCGATGGCGACCTTGTTGTTTTCGAGTTCTTCGCCCAACAGATTGCTGTCGGCGGCGAAGATGCCGGCGCGGTTCAATGGCAGATAACCGGCTTCGCGCTGCCAAGCGACCTGATTGTCGGGTTGCAGCCAGAAGCTGACGAAGTTCGCAATCGCCTTGTATTCGGCCGGTTTCTTGCCCGCCGTCGCCCACAACGAAGCGCCGTCGGCCAGCGTGTTCTGCGGCGCTCCCGGCGTGTCGTCCTGATACGGCAAACGCTTCACGGCGACGTCCAGCCCTTGCTGATTGCGGAAATCGACCCAACTGTCGGACGGCGCCACGATCATCGCGCACTCGCCGCTGGCGAAACGACGCTCGGCATCGGCGCGGTCGAAAATCTTCAGCAGGTCGGCGCGATACCAACTCGCCATCAGCGAAAGATATTTGACGTGGAACAGACCGTTGAAAGCGGCCGCCTTGCCCTTCACCGACGGCACGTTGTTCCACGCCGAGCCGTTTTCGATGAACACCTTCGCCGGTTCGACGACGGCGAGCGGGCAGCTATAACGGTACGACGCCAGCTTGCTGACGACGCCCTGCACTTCGGACCAGGTCGTCATCGGCGTGTTGTTCGGGTCGAGCTTGGCGCGCGAGAGCGCGGCGCGATTGACGAACAGCACCGGCGTGCCCAATCCCACCGGCAGCGCCAACAACTGACCTTTGGCATCGATGGGTTTGCGCGTCACCATGGCGGGCGGCTTCACGGTTTGCAGCGCCACCCCCGCGCCCTTCATCAGCGCGGCGAGCGGCTTGTAACCCGGCTTCTTGCTGGCCAAAAACGCTTCTTCTTCGGGGCCGTCGAGAATCACCAGATGCGGCGCCGGAGCGGCGCGCCAATCCTTCTCGACGATCACCACCGGCACGGCGGGGTTCTGCGCGTTGTAACGCTCGACCAGCCCTTGCAGCGCCTGCGCGCGCGCGGGAGATAAACGATGAGAAATTTCGATATTGACGACCGCCGGGGTCGGTTCGGCCTTCGGCGCCGCCTTGGCCTTTTTCGGCGCGGCGGCGGCAGGCATGGCCAAAGCGGCCGATATGGCGACGCTCAGGGCGCACAGCGCGCCACGGCGTCCAATTTTTTGAATGAGCTTGTTCATGTGAATCCTCAAAATAAGTGAGGGAAATGGCATCGCGATGCGACAAATGCCCCCGCAACCGGAGGCGGCCATGCGCGATTACACCCCGTTTTGCTCCCCCGCGTCCACCATCGGGGACAATCGCATTCGTAAAAATGGTTCAAGTTTTGCCCTGCTGTGGTCGTTAAGCTTCATACGTGTTAACACCACCCGGAACGCATCATGTTCAAACCAGCCAGCCTCGCCTTCGTCGTCGCCTTGCCGCTGTTGTCCGGCTGCGACTACCTCGGCGAACTGCTGGAAATTCCCAATCCGGCCAAGGAAGCCGCGCACGCCGAAGCCGAGGGGCAAGCCATCGGCAGCGCCTGCCGACAGGGCGGGCGCTCGATCGAGGACTGTTACGCCCTCAATCCCGAAGCGCAGAAGGCTGCCATCTTCACCGGTTGGAAGACCATGAACGATTACATGATGGAGCACAACCTCAAGGAAGTGCCCTCGCAACTGCCGCCGGGCTACGTCGCGCCGACCGCCGCCAAGGCCGCGCCGACGCCCGCGCCGCAGGTAGCGCAAGTTCCGCCGCCGCCCGCCGGCGCGAAATGATTCGCCCCCGTAGCGCCGGACAAAATCACCGTCCGGCGAGCGTGTATAATCCGCGCTTTCCCGCCCCCCTCAACCGATTTCCGCCGCGACCGTCGCGGCGCCTCAACCTGAAGAAAAACCACTCTCCATGAGTTTTGCCGACCTCGGCCTCATACCGGAACTCCTGCAAGCCGTAGCCGATTCCGGCTACACCGAACCGACCCCGATTCAACAACAGGCCATTCCCGTCGTGCTCGCCGGGCGCGACGTCATGGGCGGCGCGCAGACCGGCACCGGCAAGACCGCCGGCTTCACCCTGCCGCTGCTGCAACGTCTCTCCCGCCACGCCAACACCAGCACCTCGCCGGCGCGCCATCCGGTACGGGCGCTCATCCTCGCCCCCACGCGCGAACTGGCGGTGCAGGTTTTCGAATCGGTGGTCGGCTACGGCAGCCATCTGGCGTTGCGCGCCACCTGCGTCTATGGCGGCGTCGACATGAACGCGCAGATTCAGGAATTGCGCCGCGGCGTCGAAATCGTCATCGCCACGCCGGGGCGGTTGCTCGACCACGTGCAGCAAAAGACGATAAATCTGTCGCAAGTCGAAGTGCTGGTGCTCGACGAAGCCGACCGCATGTTGGACATGGGCTTCATCCCCGACATCCGCCGCATTCTGGCGCTGCTACCCGCCAACCGGCAAAGCCTGCTCTTTTCGGCCACCTTCTCGGAAGAAATCCGCCGCCTTGCCGATCACATGCTCAAGAACCCGCAGTTGATCGAAGTGGCGCGCCGCAACACCGTCTCCGAGACCATCACCCACGTCGTGCATCCGGTGTCGGCGGGCATGAAGCGCAACCTCATCGTGCATCTGCTGCGCCACCAGCCCGACATGCAGGCGCTGGTGTTCGTCGACACCAAACTGGTGTGCGGTCGTCTGGCGCGATTTCTGGAGCGCGCCGGCATCTCCGCCGACGCCATCCACGGCGACAAAAGCCAGCAACAGCGCACCGAAACGCTGGACGCTTTCAAGGAAGGCAAGCTGCGCGTGCTGGTCGCCACCGACGTCGCCGCGCGCGGTCTGGACATCGACGACCTGCCCTGCGTCATCAATTACGAACTGCCGCACACCGCCGAGGACTACGTGCACCGCATCGGTCGCACCGGCCGCGCCGGGCGCGCCGGGCGCGCCGTTTCGCTGGTCAGCCCGGA
>JAISSY010000183.1 GCA_031272995.1 Azoarcus sp. | reverse complement strand
CCTGGGCGCGTCCCGACGCGATTCCCGCCGCCGAGCAGACGCGCGTGCTCGGCAAGGCGCTGGAGCGCGAAACGCGCTATTTCGACCTGCTGCGCCGTCCCAACGTGAGGTGGGAGACGTTGATGACGCTGCCGGGCGCGCCGCAGACCGGCATCGACGACGAGCGCGCCGTCGAGCAAATCGAAATCGCCGCCAAATATCAGGGCTACATCGACCGTCAGCAGGACGAAGTGGCGCGGCAGGCGCACGCCGCCGCCCTGCGCCTGCCCGACGACATCGACTACGCCGAGGTGCGCGGCCTGTCGAAGGAGGTGCAGCAAAAGCTTGCCGCCGCGCGCCCGGAGACGATTGCGCAAGCCGGTCGCGTGCAGGGCGTGACCCCGGCGGCGATTTCGCTGCTGCTCGTCTGGCTCAAGCGCCGCGAGGCGGGGCGCGCATGAACGGCGCGCTTGCTCCGCACGTCGGCAAGCTGGCGGAGGGCATCGCCGCGCTCGGTCTGGAAACCGCGCCCGCGCTGGCCGCGCGCCTGTTGGCTTTCGGCGAATTGCTGCTGAAGTGGAATCGCGTCTACAACCTCACCGCGATTCGTTCTCCCGGCGAAGTCGTCACCCATCACCTGCTCGATTCGCTCGCCGTGCTGCCGTGGTTGCGGGACGCGCGCACGCTCGCCGACGTCGGCTCCGGCGCCGGGCTGCCGGGCATCGTGCTCGCGTTGGCGCGTCCCGATATGACGGTGGTTTCGGTGGAGTCGGTGGGCAAGAAGGCGAGCTTTCAGCAGCAGGCGAAAATCGAACTGAAAATCGACAACCTCACGGTCGTCAACGCCCGCGTCGAGGAAGTCGACGTGGAAAAGTGCGACGCGGTGATTTCGCGCGCCTTTTCCAGCCTTGCTGATTTCGTCCGTCTCGCCGGCCATCTGGCGCGCGACGGCGGCGCGCTTTACGCGATGAAGGGCGCGCGACCGGATGAGGAAATCGCCGCGCTGCCTGCCGGGTGGCGGGTGGCGGCGATACGCGATTTGCTCGTGCCGGGGCTGGTCGCCGAGCGGCATTTGCTGACCATTTGCCGCGTCGACCGCTGAGTTTTGCGTCGTCGTCAGCCCTGCTTTTTGGTCGCGCAAGCGCCGCTGCCGCACGTGCCGCCGGTGTCGATGCCGAGCAGCGAATACGCCGGGCAAACGCGAACGACGCCGGTGAGTAGCGGCAGGACGCCGACCCAGCCCCACACGCCGATGACGCCGGTGACGGCGAGCGCGATAAGGGCAACGCCGACGACGATGCGAATGAAACGGTCGGGACAGCCAACATTGGTTTTCATGACGATTCTCTCTGTTTGAATGGTTGAGGGTACATCAGGCTTTTTGCGCCGCGAATTCGTCGAATGCGGTGAGCGCCTCGGTGGCCCACATCATCGACGGGCCGCCGCCCATCTGGATGGCGACGCCGAGCGTTTCCGCAACTTCTTCGCGCGTCGCGCCGAGTTTGACCAACATGCGGGCGTGGAAGGCGACGCAGCCTTCGCAGCGCGAGGCGACGCCGAGCGCCAGTGCAATCAATTCCTTGGTCTTGGTGTCGAGCGCGCCGTCGGCGGTGGCGGCGCCGGTCAGCGCCTGAAAGTTCTGCATCGTGTCGGGAATGGCCTTGCCGAGTTCCTTGATTTGGCCGGCAATCTTGGCGAAAGCGGCGGGGTAATGCGGGGTGGCGGTGCTCATCGTGTCTCCTCCAGGGATTGGGTTGTCGTTACGAGCGCGCACTGTATAACAGATTATGCTTATATTGCAAACGTCTCGTCACGGCGGGCGAAAGCCTTGCGCCACCGGGGTTCGTGCGTCCGCTGCCGGGGCAAGTTATCATTGCGCGACTGCGGGTTCTCCGCGCGCTCTCTAAAAGGAACATCGCTCACCATCATGGCGCACATCTTTTGCGTGGCAAACCAGAAAGGCGGAGTCGGCAAGACCACCACCAGCGTCAATCTCGCCGCCGCGTTGCATCAGGCCGGCAAGCGCACGCTGCTCGTCGACCTCGACCCGCAAGGCAACGCCACCATGGGCAGCGGCATCGACAAGCGCACGCTGACGCGTTCCATTTATCACCTGTTGGTGGGGCTGGCCGACCTCGCCGCCGTCAAGGTGACTTCGCCGCCGGGCGGTTACGACGTGCTGCCCGCCAACCGCGATTTGGCCGGGGCGGAAATCGAACTGGTCAATCTCGACCGCCGCGAACGCCGCCTGCGCGACGCCATCGCCAAATGCGCCGAAGGTTACGATTTCGTGCTCGTCGATTGCCCGCCCTCGCTGTCGCTGCTGACGCTGAACGGCCTGTGCGCCGCGCACGGGGTCATCATTCCGATGCAGTGCGAGTATTACGCGCTGGAAGGGCTCTCCGACCTGGTCAACTCCATCAAGAAGGTGCACGCCAACCTCAACCGCGACCTCAAAATCATCGGCTTGCTGCGGGTGATGTTCGACCCGCGCATCACCCTGCAACAACAGGTTTCGGCGCAAATCGAAGGCCATTTCGGCGACAAGGTGTTCCGCGCCGTGGTGCCGCGCAACGTCCGGCTGGCCGAAGCGCCAAGCCACGGCGTGCCGGGCGTGGTTTTCGACAAATCCTCGCGCGGCGCGCAAGCCTATCTCGCTTTTGCCGAAGAACTGATCGAACGGGTCAAAACGCTATGACTCCACCCAGACTGAAAGGACTAGGCCGCGGCCTCGATGCGTTGTTGGCGGCCAACCGCGACGACGACGAGGAAGTGGCGGCGGGCAATCTGAAGAATCTGGCGCGCGCCGCGTTGCGCCCCGGACGGTACCAGCCGCGCACGCACATGGATCCGGGGTCGCTCGAAGAACTGGCGGCTTCGATCAAGGTGCAGGGAATCATGCAGCCGATTCTCGTGCGACCGCTCGGCGGCGACGAGTACGAAATCGTTGCCGGGGAACGGCGCTGGCGGGCGGCGGAAATCGCCGGGCTGGACGAGGTGCCTTGTCTGGTGCGCGAGATTCCCGACGACGCGGCGCTGGCGATGTCGCTGATCGAGAACATTCAGCGCGAAAACTTGAATCCGCTCGAAGAAGCGAGCGGCATCCAGCGCCTGATCGACGAATTCGGCATGACCCACCAGCAGGCCGCCGACGCCGTAGGGCGCTCGCGCCCGGCGGCGACGAATTTGCTGCGGCTGTTGAATCTGGCGCAGCCGGTGCAGGAATTGCTGATCGCGGGCGACATCGACATGGGGCACGCGCGCGCGCTGTTGCCGCTCGACGGCGCGAGTCAGATTCGCATCGCCAATCTGGTGGCGGCGCGGCAGCTTTCGGTGCGCGAGACGGAAAAAATCGTTCAGCAGGTGCTGAATCCGCGTCCGGCGCGGATTGCGCCCGAACCCGACCGCGATTTGTTGCGGCTGGAAGAGGAAATCGCCGACGCCATCGGCGCGGCGGTGAAGATTCGCGCCAACCGCAAGGGCGCGGGAGAGATGGTCATCCGTTTCGCCAGTCTTGACCAACTCGACGGCCTGCTCGGACGGTTGCGGTAAATGACAAACGCGAAAGAAGGGTGAATTTCTGCTTCCGTAATGCTGCGGCACGGATTGACTTGACGGGGCGGACTCCCTACGATTGTCGCTATTTTCGGCGGTCGGAGTTGGGCGCGACACGTCGGCGGAGGGAAAATGCATAAGGCGGTGCTGCTGCAACTGGGAGCGACGCTCCTTGCGGTGGCCGTGGCAACCGCCTTTTGGGGTATGCGGGGCGGCCTGTCCGCGTTGTGCGGCGGTCTGGCTTACGTGCTCCCCTGCGGTTTCTTTGCCTGGCGGCTGTTTGCGACGACTTTGCGCGACGGGCGGGCCTCGGTGGCCGGTTTCGTGGCAGGCGAACTTTTCAAGCTCGCGTCGACCGTCGGATTGCTTGTGCTGACGGCAACGCTGTACCGGGATCTCCACTGGGGCGCGCTCCTCATCGGCCTGATTCTGGCGCTGAAAGCGAATTTGTTTGCATTTTTGGTGAAGAACTGAACATGGCCACAGAGCACGCAGCCGACGCCCCAACCGCAGGCGAATACATCGTCCACCACCTGACTCACCTGAACAACGTCGGTGCCAAGCAGGCAAGCATCATCGACTGGTCGGTGGTCAACTACGACACCCTGTTCTATTCCATCGGACTCGGCCTGCTGACCGTGTTCATTCTGTGGCTGGCGGCGCGCAGGGCCACTTCCGGCGTGCCGGGGCGCTTTCAGGGCAGCATCGAGATGCTGGTCGAAATGGTCGCCGATCAGGCCAAGGGCATCATCCACAGCGCCGAATCGCGCCGCTTCGTCGCCCCGCTGGCGCTGACCGTGTTCGTGTGGATTTTCCTCATGAACGCGATGGACTTGCTGCCGGTCGACCTCATTCCGCGCGGTTGGCAAGCCGCCACTCACAATCCGCACGCCTACATGCGCGTGGTCGCCACCGCCGACCTTTCCGCCACGCTCGGCATGTCGATCTGCGTGCTGCTGCTCTGCATCTACTACAACATCAAGATCAAGGGCTTGGGCGGCTGGGCGCACGAGCTTTTCACCGCGCCGTTCGGCGCGCACCCGGCGTTGTGGCCGGTGAATTTCATCATGCAGATCATCGAGTTTCTCGCCAAAACCATCTCGCACGGCATGCGGCTGTTCGGCAACATGTACGCGGGCGAACTGGTGTTCATGCTGATCGCCCTGATGGGCGGCGCGTGGGCGGTTTCGACATCCGGCATTCTTCTGGCGATCGGTCACGTGGTGGCCGGCACCGCGTGGGCAATCTTCCACATTCTGATCATCCTGCTTCAGGCGTTCATTTTCATGATGCTGACCCTTGTCTACATCGGTCAGGCGCACGAAGGACACTGATTCGGTGTGTTGTCGCGGGGTTTCCCGCTTGCTTTTCAACCTCAACTACTGCAACCGCTTTAAGGAGTTGTCATGGAAAACATCCTCGGTCTCGTCGCGCTGGCTGCTGGCATCATCATCGGCTTGGGTGCCGTCGGCGCTTGTATCGGCATCGGCATCATGGGATCCAAGTATCTCGAAGCCTCGGCTCGTCAGCCTGAACTGATGAACGCCCTGCAAACCAAGATGTTCCTGCTGGCCGGTCTGATCGACGCCGCCTTCCTGATTGGCGTCGGTATCGCGATGATGTTCGCTTTCGCCAACCCGTTCGTGTTGTCGTAACCGGTTCGCGTTCCTCTAACCGGATTTGAGGACAGAACAGTGAATCTGAACGCAACTCTGATCATCCAGCTCATCGTGTTTCTCATCCTCGGATGGTTCACGATGCAGTTCGTGTGGCCGCCCATCGTGAAAGCCTTGGACGAACGCGCGAAGAAGATCGCCGATGGGCTGGCGGCGGCGGACAAGGCGAAGGACGACCTCGCTCGCGCCGAAAAACGGGCTGTCGAGGAATTGCGCAAGGCGCGCGAATCCGCGGCGGGCGTGCATGCCACCGCTACCACGCAAGCCAACCAGTTGATCGACGACGCACGCGCCGAGGCGGCGAAAATCATCGCCAAAGCGCGCGAAGACGCCAAGGCGGAAGCCGGCGTCGCGGCGGAACAGGCCAAGCAGGCATTGCGCGATCAGGTCGCGCAGCTCGCCGTGGCCGGCGCGGAGAAAATCCTGCGCCGCGAGATCAACCCGCAGGTGCATGCCGAACTGCTTGCCAACCTGAAACAGGAACTGCAATAAGTCATGGCCGAGAACGTCACCATCGCGCGCCCCTATGCCGACGCCGCTTTCGAGTTGGCTCGCGGGGAGAATGCGTTGGGGCCATGGTCGGAAGCCCTCGCGCGGCTCGCCGCCATCGTCGGCGACGCCGAAATGGCGGACTGCATTACCAACCCCAATCTGTCCCCGGATCAAATCTACAAACTGATTCTGGATGTGGCTGGCAATCTGACCGCCGAGCAGCAGAACTTCGTTCGTGTCCTCGTCGATAACGAACGGCTGCAAGTGCTTCCGGAGATCCGCGACCTGTTCGTCTTGTTGAAAGACAAACAGGAAGGTGTCGTGGAGGCCGAAATCGCCTCCGCCTTCCCGCTCGACGACGCCACGCTGGCGGCGCTCAAGGCCGACCTCGAAGCTCGCTTCAAGGCCCGCATCGAAGCCACCGTCAGTCTCGACCCCGATCTGATCGGGGGCGTGCGTATCGCCGTCGGCGACGAAGTCATCGACGCTTCGGTTCGCGGCAAACTCGTCCATATGGCCGCTGCGCTCAAGAACTAGGAGTCACACGCAAATGCAACTCAACCCCTCTGAAATCAGCGACCTGATCAAGAGCCGGATCCAGAACCTTCAGCTTGCCGCGACCGCGCGCAACGAAGGCACGGTGGTGTCCGTCACCGACGGCATCTGCCGCGTTCATGGATTGGCCGACGCGATGCAGGGCGAAATGCTGGAATTCCCCGGCAACACTTTCGGTCTCGCGCTCAACCTCGAACGCGACTCCGTCGGCGCGGTGGTGCTCGGCGAATACGAACACATCGTCGAAGGCGACACGGTGAAAACCACCGGCCGCATTCTCGAAGTGCCGGTCGGCCCCGAACTCATCGGTCGCGTCGTCAACGCCCTCGGTCAGCCCATCGACGGCAAAGGCCCCATCGAAGCCAAGCTCACCGACAAGGTCGAGAAAGTCGCCCCCGGCGTCATCTCGCGGCAATCGGTGTCGCAGCCGGTGCAAACCGGGCTGAAGTCCATCGACGCCATGGTGCCTATCGGTCGCGGTCAGCGCGAACTCATCATCGGCGACCGCCAGACCGGCAAGACGGCGGTGGCGGTGGACACCATCATCAACCAGAAGGGACAGGACGTTTTCTGCGTCTATGTCGCCATCGGCCAGAAGGCATCGACCGTCGCCAACGTGGTGCGCAAGCTCCAAGAGCACGGCGCGATGGATTACACCATCGTCGTCGCCGCCACCGCTTCGGAATCGGCGGCGATGCAATACCTCGCCGCTTACGCCGGGTGTTCGATGGGCGAATACTTCCGCGACCGCGGTCAGGACGCGCTCATCGTCTACGACGACCTCACCAAGCAAGCGTGGGCCTATCGTCAGGTGTCGCTGCTGCTGCGCCGCCCGCCGGGTCGCGAAGCGTATCCGGGCGACGTGTTCTACCTGCACTCCCGCCTGCTAGAACGCGCCGCGCGCGTAAATGAGGCCTACATCGAGAAGTTCACCAACGGCGAAGTCAAGGGCAAGACCGGCTCGCTCACCGCGCTGCCGATCATCGAAACGCAAGCCGGCGACGTTTCCGCCTTCGTGCCGACCAACGTGATTTCGATTACCGACGGGCAGATCTTCCTCGAAACCGACCTGTTCAACGCCGGCATCCGTCCCGCCATCAACGCCGGCATCTCGGTGTCCCGCGTCGGCGGCGCCGCCCAGACCAAGGTCATCAAGAAGCTCTCCGGCGGTATTCGTACCGACTTGGCGCAATACCGTGAATTGGCCGCGTTCGCGCAGTTCGCTTCCGACCTCGACGACGCCACCCGCAAGCAACTCGAACGCGGTCGCCGCGTCACCGAGCTGATGAAGCAGCCGCAATACTCGCCGATGACGATTGCCGAAATGGGCATCGTCCTCTACGCGGTCAACAACGGCTATTTCGACGATATCGAGGTCAATCGCGTGCTGCCGTTCCAGAACGGTCTGTTGCAATACCTCAAGACGCAACAGGCCGCGCTCATCGCCAACATCATGAAGAAGCGCGAGTTGGACGACGACGACGCCAAAACCTTGGCTACCGCCATCGCCGAGTTCAAGAAGACTTGGGCGTGACGCCGCCGAGGGAGAAGCAATATGGCTAGCGGCAAGGAAATTCGTACCAAGATCAAGAGCGTGCAAAACACGCGCAAGATCACCAAGGCCATGGAGATGGTGGCCGCATCCAAAATGCGCAAAGCGCAGGACAGGATGCGCGCCGCCCGACCCTACGCCGAAAAAATCCGCCGACTCGCCGCGCACCTGTCTCAGGCCAACGTCACCGATTACCGCCACCCCTTCCTCATCCAGAAAGCTGAGATCAAGCGGGTGGGCGTGATTCTGGTGACGACCGACAAAGGTTTGTGCGGTGGTCTCAACACCAACGTTCAGCGCGTCGCCATCAACGCCCACAAGTCGTGGGAAGACTCCGGCGTCACCGAAATACGCGCCTGCTGCATCGGCAACAAGGGGCTAGGCTTCATGCAGCGCCTTGGCGCCAATGTCGTCTCGCACGTGGTGCAACTTGGCGACGCCCCCGCGCTCGAAAAGTTGATCGGCCCGGTCAAGATTCTGCTCGATGCGTTTCAGGACGGTGAACTCGACGCCGTTTTCATCGCCTACACCCGCTTCATCAACACGATGCGGCAGGAACCGATGCTGGAACAACTCCTGCCGCTGACCGGCGAAAAGCTCGGCGAACGCGAGGGTTCTTGGGATTATCTCTACGAGCCGGATCCGCAAGTCGTGATCGACGAAATGCTGGTGCGTTACGTCGAGGCGCTGGTCTATCAGGCCGTGGCCGAAAACATGGCCTCCGAGCAAAGCGCCCGGATGGTGGCCATGAAGGCCGCTTCCGACAACGCCAAGAACGTCATCGACGAACTGCAACTGGTCTACAACAAGACCCGTCAGGCCGCGATTACCAAGGAATTGACAGAAATCGTCGGCGGCGCCGCCGCCGTTTGACGAATCATTAAAAGGAAAAACGATGAGTAACGGTACGATCGTTCAGTGCATCGGCGCGGTGGTGGACATCCAGTTCCCGCGCGAACACATGCCCAAGGTGCAGGACGCCCTCCGGCTGGAGGATTCCTCCGACTCCTTCGCAGAGAAAGGGTTGACCTTCGAAGTGCAGCAGGAACTTGGCGACGGCGTCGTGCGCACCATCGCGCTCGGCTCCTCCGACGGCCTGCGGCGCGGCATGCAAGTCTCCAACACCGGCAGCCCGATTTCGGTGCCCGTCGGTCAGGCCACCCTTGGCCGCATCATGGACGTGCTCGGTCGCCCCATCGACGACATGGGCGCCATCCCCACCGAGGAACGCCGCGCCATCCACCAGAAAGCGCCGAAGTTCGACGAACTTTCGCCTTCGGTGGAACTGCTCGAAACCGGCATCAAGGTCATCGACCTTATCTGCCCGTTCGCCAAGGGCGGCAAGGTCGGCCTGTTCGGCGGCGCCGGCGTCGGCAAAACGGTCAACATGATGGAACTCATCAACAACATCGCCAAGCAGCACAGCGGCCTGTCGGTGTTCGCGGGCGTCGGCGAGCGCACCCGCGAGGGCAACGACTTCTACCACGAAATGAAAGAGTCGAACGTGCTCGACAAGGTGGCGATGGTGTTCGGCCAGATGAACGAACCGCCGGGCAACCGCCTGCGCGTCGCGCTCACCGGCCTGACCATGGCGGAAAAATTCCGCGACGAAGGCCGCGACATCCTGTTCTTCGTCGACAACATCTACCGCTACACGCTGGCCGGGGTCGAAGTCTCCGCCCTGCTCGGTCGGATGCCGTCCGCCGTGGGTTATCAGCCGACGCTGGCCGAAGAAATGGGTCGTCTGCAAGAGCGCATCGCCTCCACCAAGACTGGCTCGATTACCTCGATTCAGGCCGTGTATGTGCCTGCCGACGACTTGACCGACCCGTCGCCGGCCACCACCTTCCTGCACCTCGACTCCACCGTGGTGCTGTCGCGCGACATCGCCTCGCTCGGCATTTACCCGGCGGTCGACCCGCTCGACTCCACCAGCCGCCAGCTCGACCCCTTGGTCATCGGCGACGAACACTACAGCGTGGCGCGCGCCGTGCAGCAGACCTTGCAGAAATACAAGGAGTTGCGCGACATCATCGCCATTCTGGGCATGGACGAACTCTCTCCCGACGACAAGCTCACCGTCGCGCGGGCGCGGAAGATTCAACGCTTCCTGTCGCAGCCCTTCCACGTCGCGGAAGTGTTCACCGGCTCGCCCGGCAAATACGTCCCGCTCAAGGACACCATCGCCGGATTCAAGGCGATCGTGAACGGCGAATACGACAACCTGCCCGAACAGGCGTTCTACATGGTCGGCAGCATCGAAGAGGCCGTCGAAAAGAGCAAGAAGCTCCAGTAAGAGGAATCAAGCCATGGCCATGACGGTTCACGTGGATATCGTCAGCGCGGAGGAGCAAATCTTCTCCGGGCTGGCGGAGTTCGTCGCCTTGCCCGGCGAGACGGGCGAACTCGGCATCCTGCCCGGCCACATGCCGCTGATGACCCGGATAAAACCGGGCGCGGTGCGCATCAAGCTCCCCGACCATCAAGACGAGGAATTGGTGTTCGTCGCCGGCGGCATCCTCGAAGTCCAGCCCAAGCTGGTGACGGTTCTAGCCGACACCGCAATCCGTGGCCGCGACCTCGACGAAGCCAAAGCTCTGGAAGCCAAGCGGCAAGCCGAAGCGCAACTCGCCACCAAGAGCGCGCAAATCGACTACGCCAAGGCGCAAGCCGAGCTGATGGAAGCGGTAGCGCAAATCCAAGCCATCGAAAGGCTGCGCAAGCGCAATCATTGAGATGGTCTTACAACCCAACGAAAAGGCAGCCGGAGTGGCTGCCTTTTTTGTTTGGAGTTCTGTGAGACAAGGTATTTAGTCTCGGTCGAACCGGTTGTACCTCTATTCCTCTTTACCTTATCGTGATGTATCCAACGCGGGTTAAAAGACGCATGAGTCATAATGCCGCGGTGTAAGGAGGATACGGTGATGGCTCTAATAAAATGCCCGGAATGCGGGAACGACGTCAGTACAGAAGCGGCAACATGCCCGAAGTGTGGTGCGCCTATAAAGCCTGCCGCACCGGCAAACCTGGAAGCAGATATCAAAAACAAAACGAACTCAGTCATCCAAACAGTTGGCGCGCTCATTTTCGTCGGTGTTGTGGTTGCCATGTGCACCTCGAATGACAGCGACAAAGAAGACAAGCCTGCAGCGAAAGAATGCGCCAAAGACGATTTGCAGTGCTTAGGGGATAAGCTTACGGTTGCTGCGGGGATTCGGTGTAAAGAACCGATTGAGCGATTGGCGAAGCACACTATGCGGTGGACTGATGGTACCTTCGGCTTCAAATTCAGCCATTTCCGGTGGGCTGATAAGGACGCAGGGCATGTGACCATGATAGGAGACAAAGCCGAGTTCCAAAATGGATTTGGCGCATATACGCCAGTGATTTACGAGTGTGACATGGATTCTGAAGGAAAGACTGTCATAGATGTCCGTGTTCGAGAAGGTCGGCTGCCCAATTAACCACTAAGTCACGCTCGAAGTAATATTGCTTTTGAGGAAAGCTTTGCTACTTTCTTGCTAATCGTGTCATGGATAGCACGAAATGCAAGAAACTATCGAAAGGCAAAAACTTCAGGAAGCCATCGCTTTCGGGCTGAGCGTCACGCCCTGTGTCGCCCTGCTCGGTGCAAGACAGGTGGGCAAGACCACGCTGGCGCTGCGCGACATCGCCACGGTCGTGTTAAAACCTTGAAGTCGGCGCGTCTGACCTTGTCACACCTTATACCCCCGATGCACCGCCACTATCCCCGCGCTCAGGTTGAAGAAATCGACCTTGCTCAAGCCGACGCCTTCCATCATCGCCTTCAATTCCTGCTGCGCCGGATGGACGCGGATGGATTCGGCGAGGTAGCGGTAGCTGTCGGGGTCGCCGACGATTTTCGAGCCTAGCCAGGGCAGCACCTTGAAGGAATAAAGGTCGTAGAACGGCGACAGGGGTTTCCAGACTTGCGAGAACTCCAGCACCAGCAGACGACCGCCGGGGCGCAGGACGCGGCGCATTTCGGCGAGAGCCGCGTCCTTGTGCGTCATGTTGCGCAGGCCGAAAGCGACGGTGACGCAATCGAAATGGTCGTCGGGGAAAGGCAGCTTCTCGGCGTCGCATTGCGCGATGGGAAGCGCGAAACCTTTGTCGAGCAGGCGGTCGCGGCCCTTGGCGAGCATGGCGTGATTGATGTCGGTAAGCCAGACTTCGCCGCTTTGCCCGACGCGGCGGGCGAAGGCGAGCGACAAATCCGCCGTGCCGCCGGCGACGTCGAGGACGCGGTCGCCCTCGCGCACGTCGGCGAGACGAATCGTGAACGCCTTCCAGACGCGGTGCAGGCCGAACGACATCAAATCGTTCATCACGTCGTACTTCTGCGCCACCGAGGAAAACACCTCGGCGACTTTCTTCTGTTTCAACTCCTCGGCGACGGTCTCGAAGCCGAAGTGGGTGGTTTTGTCTTCTTGCGCGGAGGATTCGGTCATGGCTGTCTGGTTTGGGCGCTCGGCGGGGCGGAAAGATCCGCGAAGCCGACTTGCTCGAAATTGGGGCCCTTGAGCAAAAGCGAGGTCATTTTCAGTTTGCGTTCGCGGCCATCGACGAACACCTCGACGAGGCCGTTGGTCTTATACCAGCCTTCGGGCACGATGAGCGAGGCTTCGATCTGTAAAACTTCGTTGGCTTCGATCATGAACGCTTGCGAATACGGCTCGCGCCGCCCCTCGGCTTCGACGTGCGGGCGGGCGGCGATGACTTGCGGCAGGCCGGGCAGGACGTGGATGCCGGCTTCGAGCAGGCCGTCGTCGCGGAACATCAGCCAGCTTACCTGACCGAGCAGGAAGTATTCGCCGTCGCTCGGGCGCACGCCGACGAGTTGGTGATGCGAAAAACGCTCGGCGTGCGGGCGCTGTTGCAGACGGAAACCGCCCACCGACTGATCGAGTAGTTCCCATTGCTCGCAGATGAGTCCAAGGCGCTCGGCTTCGAGATGTTGATGATCGAAGTTGCGATGGCCGCCGCGAGTAAGCTCGGTTTCCACCCCGGCGGCCTGCGCGCCGAAGGTGTGCACCGCCCAGTCGCTGTGCGGGCCGAGGCTGCTGGTGATGGAACGATGCGGATTGCGGCGCGGTTGTTCGAACAGCTTGCCCTGAACGTGGAAACCGATGGCGAGCCATTCCGCGCACAGTTCGACTACGCCGGTGCTGCCCCGACGCGGGAAGCGGCGTCCGGCCGAGGCCAGACCCCACGGGCGGTAGAGCGACAGCAACAGGCGGGCGCTGGCGTCGACGCTGCAATCGTCGCCGAGGCCGAGCGACGAGGGCGACACGCCCTGCTTGAACTGCGCGAACACCGACTGGATTTGACTCGCCAACTTGGCGCAATCGAAATAGCGCGCGTTCGGGGTTTTGTTCAGCAGGCCGAGCGGACGCAGACCGTGATCGGCAGACAAATCCAGCCCGTAAGTGGTGGGTTTGCGTCCGGCGATGTTGGGGTCGAGGCTGCAATACGGCGCGAAACGCTCCGCCCAACGGCAAATCCACGTCCATTCCTGCCCGCTGCGCCCGAAGGGGTTGGCGAGATCGAGCAGCAGTACGGTGATGTAGGCTTCGAGCGCGCTTTGCGCCTTCCAGACGACGTTGAGCGGGTCGGAGACGCGAACGTGGTGGATGCCGGCGGATTCGGCGGCGACGAAACCTTCGTGCACCTCGCTCCACAGCCCGGCGGGCAGGGCGCGGTGGGCGCGGTAATACTCCGAGACGATTTTGCCGGCGTAATGGATGCGGCGCTGCGCCAGCAGGGCGCGCTGATCGTGCAGCGTTCCGGCGTCGGCGTCGAGCGCGGCGATGAGAGCGTAGGAGCGCGACATGTCGCGCCACAGGCGGATGACGCGCAGCAAGAGGTCGTTTTGCTGGCTGTCCGGCGGCAGCGGTTCGTCGCCGTCGAGTCCGGCGAAACGGGCGCGGGCTTTGTCGATGAGCGGGCGCGCCATTTCCAGCACTTCCAGATGCTGGTCGGGCAGCGGACGGGCGGCGAGCAGGCCGGCGACGATGTTCGCCAGCACGGTGAAGCGGTCGAAGGGATCGTCGGCGGGCAGGTTTTGCAGCAGCCCCAGACAGTGGGCGGGATTGCGGTAGTCCACGGTGTCTCCCGTTCCTTTTTATATATCGGTTGATGTTCGTTCGAGTTCGGCCGCGATACGGCCGGCCAGTTCCTCGGGCGCCGGGGCGGGGCGCGGCTGACCGGGGCGCTGTTCGCGACCCCAGATGGATTCGGGGAAATGCTTGTCGTCGGCGAAACGGGCGACGACGTGCCAGTGCACGTGCGGCACCATGTTGCCGAGGCTGGCGAGGTTCACCTTGGCGGGGGCGAGCAGGTCGCGCAGGGCGCGCTCGACCGCGAAAACGACGTTCATGACGTGCCGACGCGCCGCCGGATCGAGATCGGTCATCTCGGCGACGTGGTCATGCCAGATCACCCGGCAATAGCCGGAGTGGTCGGGGTCGTCGACCAGAATGACGCGGCACAGGTTGTCCCGCCAGACGACGTTCTCCCGCGCGGGGTTGCAGAGCGGACAATCCATGATGGAATCATTCCCACGGCATGTGTTTTTGGCCGTTCACATTAGCACGGCTGCCGGGGCGAAAACACCGGGGCGTATTTACGGATATTTGTAACTTCGTGGAAAATTACCGTTCGCTCCGGGGGCGCGTTCAAGCCCCTAGCTTGCGGCGCAGCATCTCGCTCACCTGCGCCGGATTCGCTTTGCCGCGACTGGCTTTCATCACCTGCCCGACCAGCGCGTTGAAGGCTTTTTCCTTGCCGGCGCGGAATTCGTCGACCGATTTTTGATTGGCGGCGAGCACCGCGTCGATCATCGCCTCGATGGCGCCGGAATCGGTGACCTGCTTCAAACCCTGTTTTTCGATGATTTCGTCGGCGCTGGTGCCCTCGCCGTTCCACAACGCCTCGAACACCTTGCGCGCGATGGCGTTCGACACCGTGCCGTCGGCGATGCGCGTCACCAGAGAGCCGAGTTGCGCTGGACTGACCGGCGCGGCGTCGATTTCCAGCCCGGCCTTGTGCAGACGCGCCGCCAATTCGCCCATCACCCAGTTGGCGCACAGCTTGGCGTTGTTGTCGCCTGCCGTGGCCACCGTGGCGGCGAAATAGTCGGCGGTTTCGCGCGCTGCGGTGAGCGTGGCGGCGTCGTAGGCGGGCAGACCCAAATCGCGCTCGAAACGCGCCTGCATCGCCGTTGGAAGTTCCGGCATCGTCGCCTTGACGCGCTCTATCCATTCCGGCTCGATCACCAGCGGCAGCAGGTCGGGATCGGGGAAATAGCGGTAGTCGTGCGCGTCCTCTTTGGAGCGCATCATGCGCGTCTCGCCGGTTTCGGGGTCGAACAACACCGTTGCCTGCACCACCTTGCCGCCGTCCTCGATGGTTTCGATTTGCCAGCCGACCTCGTATTCGATCGCCTGTTGCAGGAAGCGGAAGGAATTGAGGTTCTTGATTTCGCGCCGGGTGCCGAATTCGGTGGCGCCTTTCTTGCGCACCGACACGTTGGCGTCGCAACGGAAAGAACCTTCCTGCATGTTGCCGTCGCAGATGTCGATCCAGCGCACCAGCGCGTGCAGGGCGCGAGCGTAGGCCACCGCCTCGGCGGCGGAGCGCATGTCGGGTTCGGAGACGATTTCCAGCAAGGGAGTGCCGGCGCGGTTGAGGTCGATGCCGCTCATGCCGTGGAAATCTTCGTGCAGGGATTTGCCGGCGTCTTCTTCGAGGTGGGCGCGGGTCAGACGCACCGATTTTTCGTAGGCGGCGTCGCCCTCGCCGACGTGAATGGTGATCGCGCCGCCCTGCACCACCGGCAGTTCGAATTGGCTGATTTGATAGCCCTTGGGCAGATCGGGATAGAAATAATTTTTGCGCGCGAACACGCTTTTCGGCGCGATGTGGGCGCCGAGCGCAAGGCCGAGCTTGATGGCGCGCTCGACCGCGCCACGGTTGAGCACCGGCAGCACGCCGGGCAGGGCGCAATCGACCGCGCTCGCCTGCACGTTGGGCGCAGCGCCGAAAGCGGTGCTGGCGCCGGAGAAAATTTTCGCGGCAGTGTTGAGTTGGGCGTGGATTTCCAGCCCGATGACGACTTCCCAGTCCGATCTGCTCATTTTTTGCGATCCGTCTTGCTTATCGTTGCGCGTTCAAGCGGCCAGCGCCGGGCGGCGCAGATGCCAGTCGGTGGCTTGCTGGAAGCGGTGCGCGGCTTCGAGCAGCTTCGCTTCGGAAAAGTAATTGCCGATCAGTTGCAGCCCGACCGGCAAACCGGCGCGGTCGAACCCGCAAGGATGCGACAACCCCGGCAGCCCGGCGAGGTTCACCGGCGTGGTGTAGATGTCGGCGAGGTACATCTGCACCGGATCGCCGCTCATCGCCCCCAAGGCCCACGCCGTCACCGGCGAGGTGGGGCCGGCGATGAGATCGCATTCGGCGAAGGCGCGGCGGAAATCCTCGGCGATGAGGCGGCGCAGCTTTTGCGCTTGCAGGTAATAGGCGTCGTAATAGCCGTGCGAGAGAACATAAGTGCCGACGAGGATGCGGCGTTTGACCTCGTCGCCGAAGCCTTCGCCGCGACTCTTGCAATACATGTCGAACAAATCGTCGTAGTGTGCGGCGCGGTGGCCGTAACGCACGCCGTCGAAGCGCGACAGGTTGCTCGACGCTTCCGCCATGGCGATGACGTAATAGGCGGGAATCGCCAGTTTGGCGTTGGGGAGGTCGACTTCGCGCGTCGTCGCGCCAAGGGCGCGGTATTGCGCCAGCGCCGCGTCGACGGCGACGCGGATGTCGTCGGACATCCCCGCCGCGAAGAATTCGCGCGGCAGGCCGACGGTAAGCCCGGCGAGCGGTTTGGCGGCGTCGGCGGGCGGCGCGGCGAGCGCGGCGGCGTAGTTTTCCGGGGCGCGGTCGAGGCTGGTGGAATCGCGTTTGTCGAAGCCGGTCATGGCGCCGAGCAGGAGAGCGCAATCCTCGGCACTGCCGCCGAAAGCGCCGCCCTGATCGAGCGAGGATGCGTAGGCGATGAGTCCGTAGCGGCTCACCAGACCGTAAGTCGGCTTGATGCCGGTGACGTTGCAAAACGAGGCGGGCTGGCGAATCGAGCCGCCGGTGTCGGTGCCGGTGGCGATTGGCGCCAGTCGCGCCGCCACCGCCGCCGCCGAGCCGCCGGAGGAGCCGCCGGGGACGTGGCCGGGTTTCCACGGGTTGTGCGTCGAGCCGAAATGCGAGGTTTCGGTCGACGAGCCCATGGCGAATTCGTCCATGTTGGTCTTGCCGAGGCAAACCACGCCGGCGTCCTTCAACAGCGTGACGACGTGCGCGTCATAGGGGCTGACGAAATTGGCCAGCATCTTCGAGCCGCAGGAGGTGAGCACGCCTTCGGTGCAGAACACGTCCTTGTGCGCGAGCGGAATACCGGTGAGCGGCCCGGCCTCGCCTTTGGCGATGCGCGCGTCGGCGGCCTTCGCGTCGGCGAGCGCCCGTTCGCGGTCGACGGTGACGAAAGCGTTCAGCTTCGGTTCGAGCGTCGCGATGCGGTCGAGAAAAACGCTGGCGAGTTCGACGCTGGAGATTTTCCGGGCGTCGAGAGCGCGGCGTAAAAAAGAAACGGAAGCGTCAAATAGTGGCGTGTCGCTCATAGGGAACACGAATAGAGTGGGGTCGAAAGGTTGAAAGCGGAATTACTCGATGACTTGCGGCACGAGATAAAGTCCGGCTTCGGATTGGGGCGCGACGGCCTGAAACGCGGCGCGGCGGTCGGTTTCGGTCACCACGTCGTCACGCAGGCGCGCGGCCAGTTCTTGCGGGTGGCTCATCGGCGCGATGCCGGTGGTGTCGACCGCTTGCATTTGCGTAATCAGGGCGAAAATGCTATCAAGTTGCGCGCGTGTTGTGTCGATGGCGTCCTCCGACACCGCCAGACGGGCAAGGCGGGCAAGCCGTTCGACTTGTTCATTGGAGAGTGGCATGTGACAAACCTGCTGAATTCGTAAAGGATTGTAGGGTATCATAACCACTTTCTGTCTTATTCTTCGGGCGCGGGCACGCGCGAAGTCAAACCTGCATCCACCAACAACCGGTTCGGAACCTCATATGTTCGGCTTTCTCCGTTCTTATTTTTCCAGCGATCTGGCGATCGATCTGGGCACGGCCAATACCCTCATCTACGTTCGGGGAAAAGGCATCGTCCTCGACGAACCCTCGGTGGTGGCGATACGCACCGAAGGCGGCCCTAATTCCAAACGACTGATTCAGGCCGTCGGTCACGAGGCCAAGCAAATGCTCGGCAAGACGCCGAAGAACATCGAGGCGATTCGCCCGATGAAAGACGGCGTGATCGCCGACTTCGAAGTCACCGAGCAGATGATCAAGCAATTCATCAAGCGCGTGCATGACTCGAAGCTGCTCTCGCCCAGTCCGCGCATCATCATCTGCGTACCCTGCGGTTCGACGCAGGTCGAGCGCCGCGCCATTCGCGACGCCGCCCTCGCTGCCGGCGCTTCGCAAGTGTTCCTGATCGAAGAACCGATGGCCGCAGCCATCGGCGCCGGTCTGCCGGTGTCCGACGCGCTCGGTTCGATGGTGGTCGACATCGGCGGCGGCACCACCGAAGTCGGCGTCATCTCCTTGGGTGGCATGGTTTATCGCGGCAGCGTGCGGGTCGGCGGCGACAAGTTCGACGAATCCATCGTCAATTACATTCGCCGCAATTACGGCATGTTGATCGGCGACACCACCGCCGAAAACATCAAGAAAGAAATCGGTTCCGCCTTCCCCGGTTCGGAAGTGCGCGAACTCGAGGTCAAGGGTCGCAACCTCGCCGAAGGCATTCCGCGCAGCTTCACGATTTCGTCGAACGAAATCCTCGAAGCGCTTACCGAACCGATCAACCAGATCGTCTCCTCGGTGAAAATCGCGCTGGAAGAAACTCCGCCCGAACTGGGCGCGGACATCGCCGAACGCGGTCTGGTGCTGACCGGCGGCGGCGCGCTGTTGCGCGACCTCGACCGTTTGTTGATGGAAGAAACCGGCCTGCCGGTGATCGTCGCCGAGGAACCTCTGACCTGCGTGGCACGTGGCTGCGGCATGGCGCTCGACAAGATGGACAAGCTCGCCTCCATCTTCACTTCCGATTGAGCCTTTGCTTCGGCTGCTGTAACGTTTAACGGCGTTATCCTGTAAGCCATCGCCCGGAAACCGCTGGATGCCTTCTGCCGACTTTCAGACGCACCCCGTTTTTAGACGGGGCGTCGCGCCGCATATTCGTTTGCTCGTCTACATCGCCATTTGCGTGGTGATGCTGGTGGCCGACCTGCGCTTTCGCTATCTCGAAGGCTTGCGCTCGTGGCTGTCGGTGGCCACCTATCCGATGCGGATGGTCGCCGCCGAGCCGGTCAATCTGGTCGGCAATACCACCGAATACTTTTCCAATCTGGCCACGGTGCAATTCGAGAACGCCGATTTGCGTCGCCGCCAGTTGAGCGACGCGGAAAAGCTGCTGACCCTCGAGCATCTCGAACGGGAAAACGCCAAGCTGCGCGAACTGCTGCGCATGTCGAAGCGCGTGCGCACTTACAGCGTGCCTGCCGAAGTGCTCTACAGCGCCCCCGATCAGTTCTCGCGCAAGGTCATTCTCGATCAGGGCAAACAGGAAGGCGTCGAACCGGGGTTGGCGGTGGTCGATGCCGACGGTCTGATCGGGCAGATCACCCGCGTCTATCCGATTCAATCCGAAGTCACCCTCATCACCGACCGCAATCAGGCGGTGCCGGTGCAGGTGGCGCGCAACGGCCAGCGCGGCGTCATGTTCGGCACCGGACACGGGCGGCTGGAATTGCGTTTCGTGCTCGCCAACGCCGACATAAAGGAAGGCGACCGGCTGGTCACCTCCGGTCTGGACGGCGTGTTCGTGCCCGGTTTGCCGGTGGCGGAAGTCGAAACCATCGAGCGCGACGCCGGCGCCTTCGCGAACATCACTTGTCGTCCGCTCGGCGGGGTGGAGAGCAGCACGCGCGTGCTGGTGTTGAGCCGCGCCGAATTGCCGCCGCCGCCGCCGAAGCCGGAAACCGGAGAGCCGAAGTTGCCGACCTTGCCGCCCGCTCTGCCGCGCGCCACACAGGAGAACTGATTCCATGCAGTTCACCAACCGTTCCAATCGCATCCTGCAACCGGCTCGACCGGTGTTCGTTTACCTGAGCCTCTTTTTCGCGCTGCTGCTCGACTACGTGCCTTTCGGCGCTTGGTCGGATTACGTGCCCGATTTCGTCGCGCTGGTGCTGGCGTTCTGGTGCATTCGCGAACCGCTCTACATCGGCATGGGTTTTGGCTTCCTGCTTGGCCTGTTGGTCGACATCGGTCAGGGCGCCGCCATGGGACAGCACGCGCTCGCCTACGTCGTGCTCGCTTTCCTCGCCAACGCCCTCGCGCGGCGGGTGATGTGGTTCCCCGCCCTGTTGCAGGCGGTGCACGTTTTGCCGATTCTGCTGATTTCGCAAGTGACGATGGCGGCGGTGCACTGGGTGGCGGAAAATGGCCAGGTGCCCGAACTGAGCTATTTCCTCCCCAGCATCGTGGGGGCGATTGCGTGGGTGCCGCTCACTTACATCCTGCTGTTTCCGCAGTTCCAACCGGTCGACCGGGATGAGAACCGGCCCATCTGAGAAGCGGGAATGAAGAATTACCACGAGTCCGACGACAATGGGGGGCGCTTTTTCCTGCGACTGCTCGTGGCCGCGGTGGCGGTGTTGCTCGGCCTTTTCGTGCTGCTGCACCAGTTGTACGTGCTGCAAGTCAAGAATTTCGACTACTACCACACCCTCGCCGAAGACAACCGCATCTCGCTGCTGCCCATCGTGCCGCAGCGCGGCAACATCATCGACCGCAACGGCGCGACGCTGGCGCGCAATTTCGTCGCCTACACGCTGGAAATTTCCTCGCGCATTTCGGATGCCGACGTCAAGGAGACCATCGACGCGCTCTCCAAGTTCATCGCCATCGACAACAAGGATCGCAACCGCTTCCAGAAATTCCGCAAGGAGAACAAGCGCCTCGACAGCGCGCCGATCCGCACCCGCCTGAGCGACGAGGAAGTGGCGCGCTTCATCGGCCAGCGTTACCGCTTTCCGGGCGTTGACGTGCAGGCGCGGCTGTTCCGCGACTATCCGAACGGCAAACTTGCTTCGCACCTCGTCGGCTACATCAGCCGCATCAACGACGCCGAGGTCGAATATCTCGAAACCACCGGCGACGCCGCCAACTATCGCGGCACCGAGCACATCGGCAAGCTCGGCGTCGAGGCCACCTACGAAGCCGACCTGCACGGCGTCACCGGCGTCGAGCACGTCGAGGTCAACGCCGGCGGTCGCGCCGTGCGGCGGCTGAAAAGCGAATCCGCCACCGCCGGCAGCGACATCGAACTCTCGGTCGACATCGAATTGCAGAAAGTCGCCGAGGCCGCGTTCGGCGAGCGCCGCGGCGCGCTGGTCGCCATCGACCCCACCAACGGCGAAGTGCTGGCGCTGGTGTCGATGCCCACTTTCGACCCCAATCTGTTCGTCGACGGCATCTCGTCGGCGGACTGGAGCATGTTGCAGGAAGTCGGCATTCCGCGCGAACTGCGCAACAAGCCGCTGCTCAACCGCGCCATCTACAGCGCCTATCCGCCCGGTTCGACCTTCAAGCCCTTCATGGCGATGGCGGGGCTGACCTACGGCAAGCGCAAGTGGACGCAGAAAATCTCCGATCCCGGCTATTACTGGTTCGGCGGCCACCAGTTCATGGACGACAAAAAAGGCGGCCACGGCGCCGTCGACATGTACAAGTCGCTCGTGGTGTCGTGCAACACCTATTACTACATGCTCGCCGCCGACCTGCAGATCGAACGTATCGCCGCATTCATGCCGCAGTTCGGCCTCGGTTCGCTCACCGGCATCGACCTGCCCGGCGAGGCGACCGGCGTGCTGCCCTCGCCGGAATGGAAGCGCAAGCGCTACAAGACCAAGGAACAGCAGAAATGGTATGCCGGCGAGACGATTTCGGTCGGCATCGGACAAGGCTACAACGCCTACACGCCAATCCAGATGGCGCAGGCGATGGCGACCATCGCCAACAACGGCAAGCGTATGCGTCCGCACGTGCTGCGGGCGGTGGTCGATAGCCAAGGCAAGCGCCAGGAATTCCCGCCCGAACTGGTGACCGAGGTCGACGTCGATCCCGAATACCTCGCCAACGTGCGCATGGCGCTGGAGGACGTCACCCGTTTCGGCACCGGCGCGCGCGCCTTCGCCGGCGCGCCCTACCGTGCCGGCGCCAAGACCGGCACCGCGCAGGTCTACTCGCTCAAGGGCGGCAAGTACGACAAGTCGAACGAACGCATGCGCGACCACTCGTGGTTCATCGCCTACGCGCCCGCCGAGGCGCCGCGCATCGCGCTGGCGGTGATGGTGGAGAACGGCGGCTTCGGCGCCGTGTCGGCCGCCCCGATCGCGCGGCAGGTGATCGACGCTTACCTGCTCGAAAAACACGCCGAAGCGCCCGCGCCCGAAGACGCCGGCGCCGACGACGACACCGCCGAGGGCGTCACGGTCGTCGAACATGGCGAGGAAGAAGAACAACGCGCCACGCCCGCGCCGCCGCCGATTGGCTCGCCGGATTCGCCGGTACCCGCGCGGCCTGCGACCGTCGCGCCCGCGCCTGCCAAACCGGCACCTGCCAAGCCCGCGCCAGAGCCAGCACCCACGCCCGCGCCAGCACCTGCACCCGTAGCGGCGCCGTCGTCGCCACCGCCACCGCCACCGGCGCCCGAGCCTGCACCCTCCAGACCCGCGCCGCCGCCGGTTTCTGCGCCGCCGCCGACGCCGCCCGCGCAGCCGACGCCGCCGGTACAGCCGGAAGTAACCCCGCCCGCGCCGCCCGCCGCTCCAGCGGCGGCGGATGAAGGAATCGCGCCATGATTGGGCGGCGTTTCCATTTCTCGGCGCTGTTGCAGGCGATATTGCGCCCAATCGACCCGACGCTTGGGACGATACTTTTCGGCCTGCTGGTCTACGCCGTCATCGTGCAGTCGAGCGCCGCGCCCGATCTCATCTCCAAGCAGATCCTGCTTATCCTGCTGGCGCTGGTGCTGATGTGGGTCGTCGCCAGCATTCCGGCGCAGCGTCTGTTGTCGATTGCGCCGGCGCTCTACGTCGCTTGCGTCGCGCTATTGGTGTTGGTGAACCTTTTCGGCGAAGTCTCCAAGGGCGCGCAACGCTGGCTCAATCTCGGTTTCATCCGCGTCCAGCCTTCGGAAGTGATGAAAATCGCCATGCCGATGGCGCTGGCGTGGTTCTTCCAGAAACGCGAAGGCTTCATCAGTTGGCAGGAATTTTTCGTCGCCATGGTGCTGCTGCTGGTGCCGGTGGCGCTGATCGCCAAGCAGCCCGACCTTGGCACCGCCGTGCTGGTATGCGCGGCAGGCATCTACGTCATCTTCTTCGCCGGACTGTCGTGGAAGCTCATCGCTCCGGTGGTGATCGTCGGCGCCGTCGCCATCGGCGCTTTCGCGATTTCGGGCGATCAACTCTGTCAGTCCGACATCGAATGGCCCGGTATGCGCGAATACCAGAAGCAGCGCGTGTGCACGCTGCTCGACCCTACCCGCGACCCGCTCGGCAAGGGTTTTCACATCATCCAGTCGACCATCGCCATCGGCTCCGGCGGTTTCGACGGCAAGGGCTGGCGCGAAGGCACCCAGACGCACCTCGCCTTCCTGCCCGAACGCCACACCGACTTCGTGTTCGCGGTGCTCTCGGAGGAATTCGGTTTTCTCGGCGCGCTGGTGTTGTTGGGGCTGTATCTCGCCTTGCTGGTGCGAGGATTCTTCATCGCGGCGGCGGCGCAGACGCTCGGTTCGCGGCTGCTCGCCGGCGCGATGACGATGATTTTCTTCACCTACGTGTTCGTGAACATCGGCATGGTCAGCGGCATCTTGCCGGTGGTTGGCGTGCCGCTGCCGTTCATCAGCTACGGCGGCACCGCCCTCGTGACCCTGTGCATCGGACTCGGTATCCTGATGAGCATCCGACGCAACTGGCAAGACAGGTGACGCAGGGGGCGCGCCGACGATGAAAACCGGAGTTTGGCAGCGCCGTTCCAGTCTGATTCTCGCGCTGGCGATGCTTGCCGCCTGCTCCAGCACGCCGACGCGCAAGCCGGCGACCAAAAGCAAATCCAAATCCAAACCCTCGACCGCCGTGGTGAAAACGCGCCCGTCGCTGCCGCGTTCGCCTGCGCCGGCGCCGATGGGTTCCATCGCCATGCCGACCCCGTCCGGCACGGGCGGCGGTTATTACCTCGACGACGGCCCCGGCGCCAATCCGCCGCCCGATTTGCAATCGCTGCCCGACGCCGCGCCGCGCACCGAACCGTTGAGCGTGCGCGCCAACCGACCCTATACCGTCCTCGGTCGCCGCTACGTGCCGCGCACCAGCATCGAGCCTTTCACCGAACAGGGCGTCGCCAGTTGGTACGGGCGCCGCTTTCACGGCCGCAAGACTTCCAACGGCGAGCGCTACGACATGTACGCGATGACCGCCGCGCATCCGACGCTGCCGATTCCGAGCTACGCGCGCGTCACCAATCTCGAAAACGGCCGCTCCATCGTCGTGCGGGTCAACGACCGTGGCCCCTTCCTGCACCGGCGGGTCATGGATCTCTCCTACGCCGCCGCGCTCAAGCTCGACTACGTGCGCAAAGGCAGCGCGCGGGTCGAAATCGAGCAACTGCTGCCGGAAGACACCCTCGCCATCATGAAGGCGCGCGCCGCGCCCGCGCCCGCGCCCGCCGCCGCGGCGACGGCGCCGCCTCCGCAGCCGTCGACTTTCACCTCGCCGACGCCGCTGCCGCAGGACGCTCCGGTGGGGCCGCTGGACGACGACCCGTTGCGCGCGCTGATTGAAAGCTCGCTGACTTTCGACCCGCCGGCCGCCGCTCCTGCAAATATCGCCCCGGATGTGACAAATGCAAGGAATGGGCAGGCGGGAAACGGGCAGAATCTGTTCCTGCAATTGGGGGTATTCGCTTCGCGTGTCAACGCCGGCGCGTTTCGGGATCGAGTCGAAGCGCTGGTCGACGATTTGGCCGGCAAGCTCGAACTGGCGGAGGACGAGGAGGGTCGTTACCGTCTGTTCGTCGGGCCATACGATTCGCTCGATACGGCGCACGCGGCGGCCGAGCGCATCGGCGGGCTGGTGGGCATTCGCCCGTTCGCCGTGCGGCGCGTTACCCCCTGATCGGGGACGGTGCGCATCTGGCCATAATCGCGTGCCTGCTCAGGGCTGTGTTTGGGAAGGGCGCGCGTGGATTTCTGGCTCAAATTATCGGTTCGCGTTCGTCTGATCCTGCTGTTCATCGCCATCAAGGTCGTGCCTTTGATCTTGCTGGTGTGGATAGCATGGAGCCAGACGCGGGAAACCGCCGTTCATCTCGGCGAACAGTTCGGCGAACTGGTCGAAACCGCCAACAGATCCATTCACAAGGTCGGCGACATGGCGGTCAACGACGCGGTGAACGCCCTCGATACCCGCGCCCGCGATGAAATCGAACGCCTGACCACCGACACGGCGCGTCGCGTCGCCGCCTTCCTCTACGACCGCGACGCCGACATCCGCTACGTCGCCACCCTGCCCACCGACGCGAACGCCTACCGCAACTACGTCGAGCGCCAGCGCCGCGACCTGATCAAGCATGGCAAATGGAAGCTGAACGAAGCCGGCACCGATTGGGAGCCGGAATCGACGCCGGAGGTCGACGGCTACGTCGCCGTGCCGGGTAGCCGCGACAACGACATCAACTTCCACTACCGCCCGCCGGTGATATTGCAGAAAGAAAACCTGCCGCTTTATCTCGAGATGACTTTCGTCGGACTCGACGGCCACGAAAAGGTGAAGGTGACGACCTCGGCGCGCATGAGCCGCGAGTTGAAGGACGTATCGCAGCGTCGCAACACCTACGCCAAAGCGGAAACCTATTTCGAGGCGCTCAAAAAACTCAAACCGGGCGAGATCTACGTCTCCGACGTGATCGGCGCCTACGTCGGCTCGCAAATCATCGGCAAATTCACCCCGGAAGCCGCCAAGAAACGCGGCATTCCCTTCGAGCCGGAAAAGCACGCCTATTCCGGCAAGGAAAACCCGGTCGGCAAACGCTTTCAGGGCATTGTGCGTTGGGCGACGCCGGTGACGAAAGGCGGAAAAATCGTCGGATGGGTGACGCTGGCGCTGAATCACGACCATTTGATGTCGTTTACCGATCACATCGTTCCCACCGACGAGCGTTATCGCGACATCAACGACGCTTTCGACGGCAACTACGCCTTCATCTGGGATTACAAGGGTCGCAGCATCGTCCATCCGCGCCATCATTCCATCGTCGGCTACGACGCGAACGGCGAACCGGAAATCCCTTGGCTGGAAGACCGCATCTACGAGGATTTCCTCAAAAGCGGCAAGCCGTGGCGCGAGTACATGAAAACCGCGCCCACCTTCGTCGATCAGTTGCGCAGCCGCAAGCCGGCGAAGGAACTCACCGCGCGCGGCGACGTCGGGCTGGATTGCCGCTGGCTCAACAACGCGCCGCAGTGCACGGGCTGGTACAACCTCGCCGATCAGGGCGGCTCCGGTTCCTTCCTGATTCTGTGGAGCGGACTCTACAAGCTGACCACCACGGCGGCGATTCCGTACTACACAGGGCAGTACGCCCCCGAAGTGGCGGGCAACAAGCGCGGCTTCGGCATCGTCACCATCGGCGCCAACGTCGATGATTTCCATCGCGCCGCCACCGAATCGAAGAAACGCCTCGAAGGCATCATCAAGATTGCCAACGACACCATGCTCGCCAACGGCGCCGCCGCCGATCAGGCGTTGCGCGACGACGTGGCGCGCGTCGCCTCGCGCCTCACGTGGTCGACGCTGGCGCTCATCGCGCTGGTCATCTTCGTCGCCATCTGGATGGCCTCCTTCCTGTCGCGCAAGATCGGTTGGCTCAACGAAGGTCTGAACCGCTACCGCTTCGGCGAAAAGGATTTTCGCTTCGAATACAGCTACGACAACGAAATCACTTCGCTCGCCGCTACCTTCAACGATATGGCGGAAACCTTGAACGGCAACGTCGCCAAGCTGGAAAAGGAAATCACCGACCGCACCAAGGCGGAGGAGGATTTGCGCGCCATGCGCGACAACCTCGAAGTGCTGGTCGACGAGCGCACCCACGCGCTCTCGGAAGCCAATCGGCAGTTGTCGGAGGAAATCCACATCCGCCGCGTCGCCGAGGAAAAGGCGCAATACCTCGCCGGCCACGATCCGCTCACCGGTCTGGCCAACCGGATGTTGTTCAACGAACAGTTGTTGAAGGCCATCCACCAGAGCGAGCGTTCCGACCGCTACGGCGCGCTGCTCTTTTTCGACCTCGACCGCTTCAAGCACGTCAACGACACCCTCGGTCACGCGGTCGGCGACGCGCTGCTCGTGCACATGGCGAAGATTCTTCAGGATCGCGTGCGCAAGACCGACACCGCCGCGCGTCTTGGCGGCGACGAGTTCGCCGTCATCATGACCGGCATCGAAAAGCCGGAATGGGCTTCCATCCTCGCGCAAGACATTCTCGACAAGCTGCAATCCACGGTGACGCTGGCCGGTCACGAAATGACCATCCGCACCAGCATCGGCATCGCCACCTTCAAGGGCGAGAAGGACGGGCGCGACCCGGAAGAAATCATCAAGAAAGCCGACATGGCGATGTACATGTCGAAAACCGAAGGCGGGATGCGCTACCAGTTCTTCGAGACCCGCATTCAGGAAAAGCTGTTCGCCTCGGTGCGGCTGGAGAAGGAATTGCGCGCCGCGCTCGACAAGCGCCAGTTCGCGGCCTTCTATCAGCCGCTCTATCACACCAGCGAACATCGCGTCCTTTATCTCGAAGTGCTGGCGCGCTGGATGCACCCGGTCAAGGGCATGTTGCTGCCGGGCGATTTCATGGAGGTGGCCGAACAGTGCGGCCTGACGCGCGAGGTCGACGCCCAGATCATGCACATGGCCACAGCGCAGACGCAGGAGTGGTTGCAGGAAGGCTTGTTCTCCGGGCGCGTGTCGCTCAACGTGTCGCCGAAGTATTTCGAGCAGGAAGATTTCGCCGTCCGTGTGCGCGACCTGCTCGCCGCCCATCAACTCGGCGCCCAACACGTCGCCTTTGAAATCTCGGAATACACGCTGCTGCAGAATTCGGCGCAGACCGTCGCCACCCTCGGCCACCTGCGCGAGATGGGCATCGAAATCATCATCGACCGTCTGGTGATCGAACGCGCCGCGCTCGGCAATCTGTTCGAGTACCCGATCGACGCCATCAAGATCGACCGTTTCTTCACCGCCCGCATCGGCGAGCCGAAAGTGAATTCGATGATCGCCGCCGTCTCCGGAGTGGCGCGCACGATGAACTGGCGTCTGATCGCCGAGGGGGTGGAAAACGAGACACAGTGGGATTTCTTCAAGACCTTGCACTGCGAAATCATTCAGGGCTACAAGCACGCGCGCCCGATGAGCGCCGACGACATGCGCGCCTACCTCGCCGACAACGTGCTCCATCCCGACATCCACGATTGAGGTCGGCGCGCGCAGGGGGCGCATCGCGGCCTATAATTTCGCGCTTTCCCCTTTCGTTTGCCGGATTCGCCTCATGCACCAGTCTGCCTTCCGCCTCTTTTTCGCCGCCCTGTTCGCGCTCTGCGCCAGCGCCGCCTTCGCCCAAACCACGCCCGCGCCGGTGCTGGCCGCCAAGTCATGGATACTGATCGATCAGTCCACCGGCCAGACGCTGGCCGGCAACGACTCCGACGCCCGCATCGAACCGGCCTCGCTCACCAAGCTGATGACCGCCTATCTCACCTTCTCGGCGCTGAAGGCGGGTACGATTTCCGAGCAGCAGATGGTGCTGGTGTCGGAAAAAGCGTGGCGGCAGGAAGGCTCGCGCATGTTCATTCAGGTCGGCACCGAAGTGTCGGTGAGCGAGTTGATTCGCGGCGTCATCGTGCAATCCGGCAACGACGCCAGCACCGCGCTCGCCGAGCTGATCGGCGGCAGCGTCGAAGGCTTCGCGGCGCTGATGAACCGCGAAGCCGAGCGCCTCGGCATGAAGAACACCCATTTCACCAACCCCACCGGCCTGCCCGACCCGCAGCTCTACACCACGGCGCGCGACCTGTCGAAACTCGCCAGCGCCATCATCCGCGACTTTCCGCAGTATTTCCCGATTTACTCGATGCAGTCCTACACCTACAACAACATCGCGCAGCCCAACCGCAACCGCCTGCTGTTCATCGACCCCACCGTCGACGGCATGAAAACCGGTCACACCGATTCCGCCGGTTTCTGCCTCGTTTCCACCGCCCGGCGCGGCGAGCGGCGCTTGGTGTCGGTGGTGCTCGGCGCCGCCTCCGACAACGTGCGGGCGCAGGAATCGCTCAAGCTGCTCAACTACGGTTTTCAGGCTTTCGACACCGTGCGCGTCTATCCCGCCGGGCAGACGATTTCAAAATTCCGCGTCTGGAAAGGTCAGAACGACGAAGTGTCGGTCGGCTTCGACCACGACCTCATCCTGTCGCTGCCGCGCGAGAAGGTGAAGCAGATCGGCGCGACGCTGGAAAGCCGTCAGCCGCTGATCGCCCCGCTCGCCAAGGGGCAGGAAGTCGGCACGCTCAAACTCACCGTCGCTGGCGAGCCTTACGGCGAATATCCGGTGGTGGTTCAGGACGAAGTGCCGCTGGCCGGTTTCTTCAAGCGCCTGTGGGACGCCATCAAGCTGTGGTTCAAGAGCCTGTAGCCTGTCGCCGCCGAGCCAACGACATCGAAGGGGGAGCGCCATGATTCTGAGTTATCTCGACGGCCAATACCTGCCGCTGGACGAAGCGCGTGTCTCGCCGATGGATCGCGGCTTTCTGTTCGGCGACGGCGCTTACGAGGTCATCCCGGTCTATTCCGGCCATCCGTTCCGCCTCGCCGAACACCTCGCGCGGCTGGAAAAAACTCTTGCCGAACTGCGCCTGCCCAATCCGCACAGCGTCGCGGAGTGGGCGGAGATCGTCGCCAGAATCGTCGCCGGCAACGAGTGGGAGGATCAATCGGTCTACCTGCAAGTGACGCGCGGGGCCGACGCGGTGCGCAAGCACGCCTTTCCGGCGACCATCCGCCCCACCGTTTTCCTGATGAGTGAAAAGCTCGCCACCCCGACCCCGGAGCAAATCGAACGCGGCGTCGCCGTGGTGAGCGCCGAGGATTACCGCTGGCTGCGCTGCGACCTCAAAACGATCTCGTTGCTCGCCAACTGCCTGCTGCGGCAAAAAGCGGTCGACGCCGGCTGCGCCGAAACCGTGCTGTTCCGCGACGGCATCCTCACCGAAGGCGCCGCCTCCAACATCCTCGTGGTGCGCGGCGGCGTGCTGCTGGCGCCGCCCAAGAACCGCCTGATGCTGCCCGGCATCACCTACGACGTCATCCTCGAACTCGCCGCCCAAAACGCGGTGCCGTTCGAGGTGCGCGACATCCGCGAGGACGAGGTGCGCGCCGCCGACGAGTTGTGGATGACCTCCTCGACCAAGGAAGTGCTGCCGGTGACGACGCTGGACGGCAAGCCGGTCGGCGACGGTCGCCCCGGCGCGCTGGCGCGGCGGATGCACGCGCTCTATCAGGATTTCAAGAATACGGTGATGCGCCGTGGCTGACGAAACCGAACGCGCGACCTTGCTCGAATTTCCCTGCGATTTCCCGATCAAGATCATGGGGGCGCAGGTCGACGAGTTCGCGCCGACCGTCCTCGAAGTGGTGCGACGCCACGCCCCCGGTTTCGACGGCGAAAGCATGGAAATGCGCGCTTCGGCCAACGGCAAATATCTCTCGCTCACCTGCACCCTGCGCGCCGAGTCGCGCGCGCAACTCGACGCGCTTTACCGTGAACTCACCGCGCACCCCCTGGTGAAGGTGGTGTTGTGAGCGAACCCCGCGCAGGCGAAGTGCGCGTCAAGCGCCTCGGCCTCGTCGACTACGCCCCCACGTTGGAAGCGATGCGCGCCTTCACCGCCGCGCGTGCCGCCGACACGCCCGACGAAATCTGGTTGCTCGAACACCCGCCGGTTTTCACCCTCGGTCAAGCGGGCAAGCCCGAACACCTGCTCGCCAATCCGGACGGCATTCCCCTCGTGCGCATCGACCGTGGCGGCCAGATCACCTACCACGGCCCCGGCCAACTCGTCGCCTATCTGCTCATAGACCTGCCGCGCCGCCGTCTCAAGGTGCGCGAATTCGTCCATCTGATCGAAGCGGCGATCATCGCCACGCTGGCCGACTACGACATCGAAGCCGCCCGCAAACCCGGCGCCCCCGGCGTCTACGTCGCCGGCGACAAAATCGCCGCTCTCGGCCTGCGCGTGAAAAAAGGTTGCAGCTACCACGGCCTCGCGCTCAACGTAGACGGTGACCTCGCGCCGTTTTCCTGCATCAACCCTTGCGGCTATCCGGGGCTGAAAACCGTGCGGATGGCGGATTTCGGCGTCAGCGACGGCGTGAGCGAAGTCGGGGAACGGCTCGTCGAACATTTGCTGCGCTTGTTGCCGCTATATTGAGATTTCCCGACACCAATGACTCACTGGCTGCGCCAGAAACTCGTCCACCGCAATTCCATCGCCGCCAACCAGCAAACTGCGCTGCGGTTTGAACGCTTTGGCGAAGGCGGCGCTTCCCGCGTGAACCTGTGGTGAGCGAGAGCTTTTCACTTCGATGGCGGTCAGTTGCCGTCCCGCTTGAACGACGAAATCGACTTCCCGATTGCTTTCGCGCCAGTAGAAAAGCGAGCATTCGCCGCTTTGAGCGGCATTCGCCAGATGCGCGCCCACGGCGGATTCCGTCAGCCGCCCCCAGAATTCGCCATCAGCGCGCGCCTGCTCCAGCGTATAACCGCAAAGCGCGGTCATCAGCGCCGTATTGAACACCTGCAATTTGGGGCTGGACGAGCGGCTGCGCGCAACGTCTCCGGCATACTTGGGCAAACCGCACACCATGCCCGCCCCCGCCAGTAATTCCAGATAGTGCGCCAGCGTCACGGTGTTGCCGGCGTCCTGCAACTGTCCGAGCATTTTGTTGTAGGAAAGAATCTGCCCCGAATAGCGGCAGGCCAAATCGAACACCCGGCGCAAAAGCGCGGGTTTGTCGACTCTGGACAGCAGCAGCACGTCACGGGAAACAGTGGTTTCGATCAAACTGTCCGCGATATAGCGCGACCAACGCTCTGGCTCGTGAATCAGGGGCGCGGCGCCCGGATAGCCGCCGTAAAAAATGTATTCCTCCAGCGTCCAGCCAAAAGCGGCGCGCATTTCCGCGAACGACCAGTGCGGCAGGGGTAATATCTCGAAACGACCCGCGAGGCTTTCGCTCAGACCGCGCGCAATCAGCAGCGGCGCGGAGCCGAGCAACACGACCTTGAGGGGGCATTTCGTCTGCGTATCCTCGTCCCAAAAGCGTTTCACGGCCTCCGACCACGCCGGGATTTTCTGGATTTCGTCGAGCGCCAGCACCGCGCCCGCCTCATTGCGCGCTTCCATGCGGGCGATGTCCCACTGTTGCCCAATCCACTCCGCGCCGCGCAGCGTCGGTTCGTCGGCGCTCACGTAGCGCACGGGAACGTCTAAGTCGTCGGCAACTTGTCGAACCAGCGTCGTTTTGCCGACCTGACGCGGCCCGGCCACGACCTGAATGAACCGTCTCGGTTCGTTCAATCGGGCAGCCAAGATCTCCGATTGCGGGCGCCGGAAAGGAATTTCATTTTTACTCATGATGCTGAGTATTTTTACTCAGTGTACTGAGTAAATCAATAACCATTCACTTGTGAGGGCAAAACCCTTGCAGTTACCATCGCTTCCACCATGCCTCAGCCCACCAAACAACGCGGCGCGGAAAAAACCGCCCGCATCCCGATCAAAATCGTTCCCGCGCCGCGACTGAAGAAGCCGGAGTGGATACGGGTGAAAATCGCCTCCGGCGACGAAGCCGGGCGGTTCGCCGACATCAAGTCCACCCTGCGCGCCCTTCAGTTGCACACCGTCTGCGAGGAAGCTTCCTGTCCCAACATTCACGAGTGTTTCGGCAAGGGCACCGCCAGCTTCATGATTCTCGGCGACGTGTGCACGCGGCGCTGCCCGTTCTGCGACGTCGGCCACGGTCGTCCCGCCGCGCCCGATGCCGACGAACCCGGCGCGCTCGCCGCCACCGTCGCGGCGATGCGGCTCACCTACGCCGTCATCACCTCCGTCGACCGCGACGACCTGCGCGACGGCGGCGCCGCCCATTTCGCCGCCTGCATCCGCGCCATCCGCGCCGCCTCGCCCGCCACCGCCGTCGAAGTGTTGGTGCCCGATTTTCGTGGCCGCGAGATGGTCGCCCTCGACGCCTTCGCCGCCGACCTGCCCGACGTGCTCAACCACAACCTCGAAACCGTGCCGCGCCTCTACCCGCAAGCCCGCCCCGGCGCCGACTACGCCGGCTCGCTCGCGCTGTTGCAAGCCTTCAAGGCGCGCTACCCCGACGTTCCCACCAAGTCCGGACTAATGGTCGGTCTGGGCGAAACCGACGACGAAATCCTCGCGGT
>JAISSY010000144.1 GCA_031272995.1 Azoarcus sp. | reverse complement strand
CGCGCTTCGCGGCCTCGATTCCCTGCCGGGCTGCCGACGCGCTCGCCACCGCCGACGCCTTGCCGGGGGGCGATGCCCTCGGCTCCCGCCGACGCCTTGCCGGGCAGGCGACGCCCTCGGCTTCCGCCGATGCCTTACCGGGCAGGTGCCGCCCTCGGCTCCCGCCGCCGCCGACGCCTTGCCGGGGAGGCGATGCCCTCGGCTCCCGCCGACGCCTTGCCGGGGAGGCGACGCCATCGGCACCGCCGATGCCTTGCCGGGCAGGTGCCGCCCTCGGCTTTGCCGCCGCTTCGCTGGCCTCGATTCCCTGCCGGACTGCCGCCGCCGACGCCAGCCGGGAGGCGACACCCTCGGCACCGCCGACGGCCTGCCGCACGCCGACGCCTTGCCGGGGAGGCGATGCCCTCGGCTCCCGCCGACGCCAGCCGGGAGGCGATGCCCTCGGCTCGCCACCGCTTCGCGGCCTCGATTCTTTGCCGGGCTGCCGCCGCGCGCGGCCTCTCTGTGGTAAAACCCTAACCGCGCATTCTCAAACTGTAAAAATTTTCATGTTGTCACCCGCCCCTAGCGGGTGATTATCCGGGTACATTGCCGGGTATATTTCGCAAGCGAAAATCTAAAACCCTTGCCATTTGTGGCTTTTAAGCAATAGTCCAGTGGTCAGGCTCGCCACCCCATTTTCGAGGGCGTCGTCCGTGCGACGCCCTTTTGCTAGGCACGCAGGTAGAATCGACGCCCATGAGTTATCAGGTTCTGGCGCGCAAGTGGCGGCCCAAATCGTTCGAGACCCTGGTTGGACAGGAGCACGTCGTCCGCGCCCTCACGCACGCGCTCGCCACCGGGAGGCTGCACCACGCGTGGCTGTTTACCGGCACGCGCGGCGTCGGCAAGACCACCATCGCGCGCATCCTCGCCAAGGCGCTCAACTGCGAGAAGGGCGTCAGCGCCACGCCCTGCAACGAGTGCGAATCCTGTCGCGCCATCGACGCCGACCGTTTTCCCGATTACGTCGAAATGGACGCCGCCTCCAACCGCGGCGTCGACGACATGGCGGCGCTGCTCGACCGCGCCGTGTATGCGCCGGTGGCCGGGCGCTACAAGGTCTACATGATCGACGAAGTGCACATGCTCACCGGCCACGCCTTCAACGCCATGTTGAAGACGCTGGAAGAGCCGCCCGAACACGTCAAATTCATCCTCGCCACCACCGACCCGCAGAAGATTCCGGTCACGGTGCTGTCGCGCTGCCTGCAATTCAATCTCAAGCAGATGCCGCCGGCGCGCATCGTCGAACATCTGTCGAACATCCTCACCGCCGAGGAAGTGCCGTTCGAGTCCGGCGCGCTGCGCCATCTCGCCCACGCCGCGAACGGCTCGATGCGCGACGCGCTCTCCCTGCTCGACCAAGCCATCGCCCACGGCGCCGGACAGGTGCGCGAAGAACAGGTGACGAACATGCTCGGCACCGTCGGCGACGACCACCTGTACGCGATACTCGACGCGCTGGCGGCGGGCGACGCCGACGCCTTGCTGGCGGTGGCCGACGGCATGGAGACGCGCAGCCTGTCGTTCGACGCCGCCCTGCAGGCGCTGGCGACCCTCATCGCCCGCGTCGCGCTGGTGCAACTGGCCCCCAACGCCGTCGACGACGAACACGAACGCGCCCAACTCGCCGCGCAGGCGGCGAAGTTCGACGCCGAATACCTGCAACTCGCCTACTCGATTGCGATTCATGGCCGCGACGAACTGGCGCTGGCGCCGGACGAATACACCGGCTTCACCATGAGCCTGCTGCGACTGCTGGCGTTCAGGCCGGAGCAGCCGGGGGCGACGGGTTCCGGCACGGCGTCGGGCGGCGGTTCGAGCGGCAAGGCGCGCCCGGTGCCGCCGATGCCCGCGCCGCGCGTATCGGAGCCGCGCGCCGCATACAAAGTGCAACCACCCGCCGCGCCCGCGAAAGCGCAGCAAGCCGCCGCGCCCGAACCGACACCCGACAATACCGACGACAACCGTGCCGCCATCGTCGCCGCCCTCGACACCCGCGACTGGCGCGAAGTCGTGCGCGCGCTCGGACTCGGCGGCATCGTGCGCCAGGTCGCGCAGCACTGCGAATGGCTGGCGCGCGAGGAGGGCGTGTTGAAACTGCGCCTGTCGGACGCGCATCGCCATCTGTTCGAATTGCACCGCGAAGCCTTCGCGCGCATCGAGGAAGACCTGCGTCGCGCCCTCGGACAGCCGTTCAAACTTATGGTCGAAATCGGCGCCATCGCCGGACAAACCCCGGCGCAGCGCGACGAAATCGACCGCCGCGAGCGTCAGGCCGAAGCCGAGGCCGCGCTCGAAGGCGACCCGTTCGTGCGCGAACTCATCGAACGGTTCGACGCCAGCATCGCCACCGAAACGGTCAAACTGTTGTGACCCTTCAAACCCTTTACCCTTAACGGAGCCAACGCATGATGAAAGGCGGACTTGCCAGCCTGATGAAACAGGCGCAGCAAATGCAGGAAAACATGAAGAAAATGCAGGACCAGATCGCGGCGATGGAAATCGAGGGCGAATCCGGCGCCGGCATGGTCAAGGTGCTGATGACCGGCAAGTACGAAGTGCGCCGCGTCGCCATCGACCCTTCGGTGATGGACGACCGCGAGATGCTCGAAGACCTCGTGGCGGCGGCGGTCAATGCCGCCGTGCGCAAGGTCGAAGCCACTTCGGCGGAAAAGATGTCCGGCTTCACCGCCGGCCTGAACCTGCCGCCGGGCATGAAATTGCCCTTCTGATGACCGCCCCCTCCGTCCTCGACGAACTCGTCAGTGCGCTACGCTGCCTGCCCGGCGTCGGGCCGCGCTCGGCGCAGCGCATGGCGTGGCATCTGCTGCAACGCGACCGCAAAGGCGCGGCGCGGCTGACGCAGGCGCTGGAGCGCTCTCTTGCCGTGCTGCGCCATTGCGAACGCTGCAACGGTTTTTCCGAGGAGGAGGTGTGCGCGCGCTGCGCCAATCCGCGCCGCGACGCCAGCCGACTGTGCGTGGTGGAGACGCCCGCCGACTTGGCGATGATCGAACAGACGCAAAGCTACGACGGACTCTATTACGTGCTGATGGGGCGGCTGTCGCCGCTCGACGGCATCGGCCCGCGCGAACTGGGACTGGATCGGCTGCTTGCGCGCGCCAGCGACGGCGAGGTGAAGGAAGTCATCCTCGCCACCAATTTCACCAACGAGGGCGAGGCCACCGCCCACACGGTCGCCGCCCTGCTGACGGCGCGCGGGCTGGCGGTCAGCCGCCTGTCGCGCGGCGTGCCGGTGGGGGGCGAACTCGAACACACGGACATCGGCACCATTGCGCAGGCGATGGCCGAAAGGCGGACGGTATCGTGAACACGTTTGTTTGCCGGCTTCTCCTGCGATGCCGCTTTGGCTATAATTTCACGGTTTTTCGAGGTTTCGGTTTCCGTCCTGACAGGGACAAAGGGAAGGATCATGAGTGATCAAAAAGTAAACAGTGAACGCCGCACGCTCATCATGGCGACCTCCGTCGTCGGTGGCGCGGGCGTGGTCGCGGCGGCGGTGCCGTTCGTCGCCAGCCTCAGCCCGTCCGAACGTGCCAAGGCCGCCGGCGCGCCGGTGGTGGCGGACGTCAGCCAGCTCAAACCGGGCGAAAAGATGGTGGTGAAATGGCAAGGCAAGCCGGTATGGGTGCTGCGCCGCACGCCGGAAATGATCGCCTCGCTCGCCAAGGTGGAGGAGGCCGGCAAGGTCAGCGACCCCGATTCCGAGAAATCCGTTCAGCCCGAATACGCCAAGAACAAGGCGCGCTCGATCAAGGACGAATACCTCGTCATCGTCGGCATCTGTACTCACCTCGGCTGTTCGCCCTCCGACAAGTTGAAGACCGGCGCCGAAGAGGGCATGGCGGCCGATTGGCAGGGCGGGTTCCTGTGTCCGTGCCACGGTTCGCAATTCGACCTCGCCGGACGGGTGTTCAAGGCGATGCCGGCGCCGACCAACCTCGACGTTCCGCCATACAAGTTCCTGTCGGACACCTCGATTCTCATCGGCGACGATTCCAAGGAGGCCTAAAGCATGGCTGCCAACATCTACCCGAAGTACACGTCGGACGGCAGCCGCCTTGGCAATCTGCTGGAGTGGTTCGACGCCCGCTTCCCATTGACTTCCATGTGGAAGCAGCATCTGTCCGAGTACTACGCCCCGAAGAACTTCAACTTCTGGTACTTCTTCGGTTCCATCGCCCTCGTGGTGCTCATCATTCAGCTCGTGACCGGCATCTTTCTGGTCATGAACTACAAGCCCGATGGCACCCTCAACGCAGCCGGCATCCCGGTAGCCTTCGCCAGCGTCGAATACATCATGCGCGAAGTCTCCGGCGGCTGGTTCATCCGCTACATGCACTCGACCGGGGCTTCGGCCTTCTTCATCGTCGTCTATCTGCACATGTTCCGCGGCATGCTTTACGGCTCGTACCGCAAACCGCGCGAACTGATCTGGATCTTCGGCGTGCTGATTTTCCTGTGCCTGATGGCGGAAGCCTTCATGGGCTATCTGCTGCCGTGGGGGCAAATGTCCTACTGGGGCGCGCAGGTCATCATCAACCTGTTCTCGGCGATTCCGTTCGTCGGCCCCGATCTCTCGCTGCTGATTCGCGGCGACTTCGTAGTGTCGGACGCCACCCTGAACCGCTTCTTCGCCTTCCACGTCTGCGCCGTGCCGCTGGTTTTGATCGGCTTGGTGGTCGCGCACGTGCTGGCCTTGCACGAAATCGGCTCCAACAACCCTGACGGCGTCGAAATCAAGAAGTTCAAGGACGAAAAAGGCGTGCCGCTCGACGGCGTCGCGTTCCATCCGTACTACACGATCGGACACGACCTGCCGGCGATCACCATCTTCCTGTTCGTCTTCTTCTTCGTGGTGTTCTTCTGGCCCGAAGGCGGCGGTTACTTCTTGGAATACAACAACTTCCTGCCCGCCGACCCGATGAAGACGCCGCCGCACATCGCTCCGGTGTGGTACTTCACGCCGTTCTACTCGATGCTGCGCGCGATGGTGTGGAACTTCTTCTGGGTCGACGCCAAGTTCTGGGGCGTGGTCGCCATGGGCGGCGGCGTGGTCATCCTCGCTTTCCTGCCTTGGCTCGATAAAAGCCCGGCGAAGTCGATCCGCTACCGCGGCCCGATCTTCAAGACGCTGCTCGTCATCTTCGTGATCGGCTTCCTGATCCTCGGCTACCTCGGCACCAAGGTTCCGGGTTACTACTTCTTCGGCTTTACTCCGGCGGTCAACGAAGCCAACGAGGTCGTGTTCAGCCCGCTGAATTACCTGCTGTCGGGCGACCTCATCGCGCAGATCTTCACCGTCTATTACTTCCTGTTCTTCCTCACCATGCCGTACTGGTCGAGGATCGACAAATGCAAGCCGGTTCCGGAAAGGGTGACGACCAAATGAAAACGCAAGCAATCAAGCTCCTCAAGCGTCTCGCCGCCGTCGCCCTCATCGCTCCCGCGCTGGCGATGGCCTCCGAGGCCATGCATCTGGACAAGTGGCCGGCTGCCGACCACTCCGACCAGAGAAGCCTCCAATACGGCGCCAAGCTGTTCATCAACTACTGTCTGAATTGCCACGGCGCATCGGCGATTCGGTACAACCAGTTGTTGAAACTCGGTCTCGACGAAAAGACGATCACCGACAACCTGCTGTTTACCGGCGAAAAGATTGGCGATCTGATGAAGGTGTCGCTCTCCCGCGAGGACGCCGAGGCGTGGTTCGGCACCGCTCCTCCCGACCTGTCGATCATCGCGCGCGCCAAGGCGTCGGAATCCGGCAGCGGCGCGGATTATCTCTACACCTATCTGCGCAAGTTCTACCGCGATCCGAGCCGTCCGACCGGCTGGAACAATGTCGTTTTCTCCAACGTCGGCATGCCGCACGCGCTGTGGGATTTGCAGGGCGTGCAGAGCCTGCTCGAAGAGACGGACGACGACGGCCACGTCGAACACAAGCTCGTGCAGTCCACCTCGGGCACGCTGTCGCCGGAGGACTATGATAAGGCGGTGGCCGATCTCGTCGGCTTCCTCGTCTGGATGGGCGAACCGGTGGCGGACACCCGCAAGACCATCGGCATCTTCGTGCTGATCTTCCTCGCCGTCTTCTACGTGCTCGCCCATGCCTTGGGCAAGAATTACTGGAAGGACATCCACTGAGCGAAACGAGACCGGGCCAGCCGTCCAAAGCGGCATCGACGGCCTGATTCTTCAACCCATACACGCACCGCGCGATTCACTGCGCGGTGCGCTTTCGTTTTATTCTTCACCCCCGGAGTCGCCAAGTCATGATGAATCTATATTCCGGCACGACCGATCCTTTCAGCCACCGTTGCCGGATTGTGCTCTACGAAAAGGGCATGGATTTCGAGGTAATCGACGTCGATCTCTACAACAAGCCCGAAGACATCGCGGTCATCAACCCCTATAACCGCGTGCCGGTGCTGGTCGATCGCGACCTCGTGCTCTACGAATCGAACATCATCAACGAATACATCGACGAACGTTTCCCGCATCCGCAACTGATGCCGCCGGATCCAATCATGCGCGCCCGCGCCCGCCAGTTTCTGTTCACCTTCGAACACGAACTGTTCGCTCACGTTCCGGCGCTCGAAGCCGGCCAGAAGGGCATCGAGAAAACCCGCGCCCACGTGCGCGACTATCTCGTGCAACTGGTCGCGCCCAGCGTCACCAAACAGAAGTTCATGCTCGGCGACGAGTTCTCGATGCTCGACGTGGCGATTGCGCCGCTGCTGTGGCGGCTCGAACACTACGGCATCGAAATGCCCAAATCGGCCTCGGCGCTGATGAAGTACGCCGAGCGCATTTTCAGCCGGCAGGGCTTCATCGACGCGTTGACCCCGTCCGAAAAGGTGATGCGCCGCTAAGACCGCCACGATGACGACGATTGTTTCCACCAAACCCTACCTGATCCGCGCCATTCACGAATGGTGCGTCGATCAGGGCTTTACCCCCTATATCGCCGTGCAGGTCGACGAGCGCACCCGCGTACCCGCCGCCTACGTGCGCGACGGCCAGATCGTGCTCAACGTCGGCCCCGAAGCCACTTACCAGTTGGCGATGAAAAACGACGCGGTGACGTTTCAAGCCCGTTTCAACGGCGTGGCGCACAACATCGTCGTGCCAATCGACAACGTCACCGCCATCTACGCGCGTGAAAACGGGCAGGGCATGGCCTTCGAGCCGCAAAGCGCGCCGACTTCCGCCGCCGACAAGCCGAACGAGCCGCCGCCCGACGACGACCGTCCACCCCCATCGCCGCCCCCGCGCGGCGCGCATCTGAAAGTCGTCAAATGAGTCGTGTCATGGAGTGGGGCGAACGCTACGAACTTGGCGTCGCCCGCATGGACGAAACGCACCGCGAATTCGTCGATTTCTGCAACGAACTCGTCGCCGCCGCGCCGGAAGATTTCCTCCCCCGCTTCGACGCCTTCATCGCCCACACAGCGGCGCATTTCGCGCAGGAAGACCGCTGGATGGAAGCGATAAATTTCCCCGTCTGCCACCGCGAGGAGCACGCCCGCGTCCTGAACGCCATCCGCGAGGTGCGCGAGCGCGTCGAAAAAGGCGACCTATTTCTCGGCAAACGCCTGCTCGAAGAACTGCCGCCCTGGTTCGACAACCACGTCGACACCATGGACGCGGCGTTGGCGTTTTATATCAAGAAAACCAATTTGTCGTTGGATTGAACGGCGTGGCATTGGAAACTGCCCTCAGTGCTGAAACGGCATTGGCAGCCACTGCAATCCGCCGTCTTTTCGCGGCGTGCTCGTCATGCCGTCGACGGCGCTTTCAATGAAATACTCGGCGCAAACATTGGCGGTCTCGTCGCACGGCATCCTCATACAGGCGACAGGGCATACGTTCCAGCGCGGGTTGCAGCCGTATGAGCGTCCAAACTTGGCGTATTGCGCATCGGCTTCGGTTCGTTTTCCCAAGATCAACAGATAGGGCGCCTGAGCGAACGTCGCGTCCGCGACCAGATATTGCGCCCAGCGCTCATGAGCGTATTTCGGGGTCGAGTACAAACGTTCCAGTCTGCTGGCGACGTCGATGGCGTCCTGATAGCGACCGATCCTGCCGAGCCAGATGAATTTCCTCAAAAGCGCGATGGCGGCTGAAGGAGCGAATTCTCCGTTAGCTTCATTGCTCTGCGCCGCAGGACGGTTGGCGATGCGGTCGTAGGTGGCGAAAGCCTCATCGTAGCGAGCGTTGCGCGCCAGCGCCCGCGCCTTTTCGAGCAAGGCGCGAAAGACCAGGAAACGGATCCCGGCGTCGCTATCGGCGACGAAACGCCGCTCCAGTCCATCGAAGGCGCTGAAATCCCCCTTCCAGGCAACGAGCGCATTCGCCAACAGGACATTGGACTCAGCCGCGAATTGCCGTTTTTCGATGTTCTGGGACTTTGCGAACGTTTCGACGACCAGCCGCAAGGCGGCAAGCCCTTTTTCCCTGTCGGGGGAAACCGGATCCCGAATTCCGATGTACACATTCTGGGCTTGCTCGTAGAGGGTCTTGTCGTCCGTTTCGGCGGAATTGCCGCGCTTGATGAAATAGTCATAGGCTCCACGCGAACGTTTTATTCTTCCCGGCAGATCGATTTGCGTACTATCCATATAATCCAGAGAGCTTTGCGTTCTCGACACAAAGCTCTGCAACGACTTTTCCTGCATCGGCGCGAAGCGGGCTTTGATCGCGGCGATTTCGGCGCGTGCCGCATCGATCTGGCCGTGGGTCTGCAAACGGTGCACGCGACTGAACCACAGTTCGCCGAGCATTTTCAGTTGCGGCGGCGTCGCGGCGTTCTGTAGGCGCTTGAACAGTTTGTCTTCGAGCGCAACGATTTTCGGGTCGTAGGGCAGCAAGGTTTCGAAATACGCGAAATCTTTCCCGGTCTCCCTGTAGGCGTTGAAGGCTTCGAAAGCCCGATTGGCGATCTCCGGATCAGGATCCCCGCCATAGCGTCGCCATGCTTCCAGATATGCGGATTTGGCCTCAAACAGGCGCTCGAAATTGCGCAGGATCTTACCCTTCAACATCAGCGCATCGAAAAGCGCCAACCGTAGCGCCGGGCGGGCGTCGGGCAGCGCGCCGTATTTTTTGTCGATTTCGTCGAGCGTGGCGATGGCTCGTTCGAAATAAAGCCCCCAATGTCCGTTGGCGATACTGTCATAGACGGTTCGCGCCGTCCTTTCCGGTTCGGGCAGCGCCTCCGGTTTGTCGTTCTTGCCTTGATTCTCCGTATCGCGCTCCTCGTCCTCCAGCCTGCCGAGGTTGCGAAGGATTTGCGATTTCAGGACGGTCAACGACGCATCGTTGGGACCCTTGCTGAAGGAATAGAACATTCCTTCCTCGGAATAACGCTTCTTGTAATCGTCGATGGCCGCCAGCGTTTCGAGGGGACGCCCGACGACACCGAGCACGTAGATTTTTTTCTTCAACACGTCTTCGTGGAGTTTCCTGACTTCGGGCGCTTCATCGCCGCCGTACTTTTTCTCGAACGCATTGATCTCGCGCAACGCGCCGTCCCAATCACGGCGCTGGAGCGACGACATCTCGTCGATGCGGTTGCGGCTCTCCGTCGCGGCGCGCAGTTCGTCGGTCGCGGGCGGCGCTTCGGCTGCTTTCGGCGCGGCGGCGACGCCGCAGGCCAACGCGGCGGGCATCAGGAAAAACGCCAACAGCGGCGCTAGAAAAAATCGCTTCGTGGATGTCATGGTTGAACTCCAGTCGGTTCCCCCCGACACAATGTTCAATCGAACATTTTTGTAGTTGCATTATTATCCACGGACAACGAGTCTTTGGAACGGGAAATGTCGAGGATTTTGGTTCGCGGAAACCGGGGTTGCTACCGGGGCGTGCGCCTGAACGGAAACGCCAGCGCCGGTTTTTCGCCTTTCATCAGCGTCGCCAGCGCCGCGGCGGAGCCGCAGGAGAGCGTCCAGCCTAGCGGGCCGTGTCCGGTGTTCAACCACAGGTTTTCGTGGCGCCCGCGTCCGACGATGGGGACGCCGCCCGGCGTCGCAGGGCGCAGTCCGGCCCATGGTTCGGCGCGTTGCGGGTCGATGGCGCCGGGCAGCCGTGTGGCGGCCCACTCCAGCATGGCGGCGATGCGCGCCGGGTCGATGGCGAGGTCGTAGTCGTTCAACTCGGCGGTGCCGGCGATGCGCAGGCGCTCGCCCAGACGCGAACAGACGATGCGGCGCGATTCGTCGGTGAGGCTCACCTGCGGCGCGCGCACGGGGTCGACGACCGGCGCGGTGATCGAATAACCCTTGAGCGGAAAAATCGGCAGCGACTCGCCCAAAGGGCGCAACAGGCGTCGGCCGTGGCTGCCGAGGCAGACGACGTAGGCGTCCGCCTGCAAGGTTTCGCGGTTGCCGTCGGCGCGGACGATTTCGACGCCGTCGATGCGGCGGTTGGCGGCGATGATTTGCTCGATGGCGGCGTCGTAATGAAAGCGCACGCCGTCGCCGGCGAGCACGTTGGAGAGGGCGCGACAGAACCGCATCGCGTCGCCCGATTCGTCGTCGGGCGCATACAGTCCGCCCGCCAGCCGCGAATGTGCATAAGCCAGCGCCGGCTCGACCGCGACGCAGCCTTCGGGGTCGCAGGCTCGCAGTTCGATGCCGTGACGCCCCAAATCCATCACCCGCGCTTTGGCGCGCTCGTAGGCGAGTTTGTCGAAGAACAGATGCAGGATGCCGCGCGCGCGCGCGTCGTAAGCGTCGGCGATGCCCGCCGCGTCGCGCAGCCGTCGCAGTTCCGCCAAGCTATGCACCGCCAGCGCCGCGATGGCGGCGGTGTTGCGGCGCGAGCGCGCCGGCAGGCATTCGAGGAGAAAATTCAGCGCCCACGCCCATTGCGCCGGGTCGGCGCGCAGGCGGAAACGCAACGGCGCGCCGGGGCGTCCAATCCAGCGCAACGCGACGAGCGGTGCGGAAGGGTTCGCCCACGGCTCCGGGTGGCTGACCGAAATCTGGCCGCCGTTGGCGAAACTCGTCTCTTGTCCGGCAGCCTCGCGGCGGTCGACGACGCTCACCCCGAATCCGGCGCGGCGCAAATACCAAGCGGTGGTGACGCCGGTGACGCCGGCGCCGAGAACCAAAACGTGCATGGAGCGGGATCATACGCCGCTCCCCAAAGGCGTCGACGCTCGCCGGGTTTGCCGTAGGGGCGAATAATCATTTGCCCAACCATTCGCCCGATTTTTCGCCCCCGCGACCGCGTCGACGCGGGATAATTCGCCCGTTTCCAATCTCCCTCTACAGGAGTCCCCATGCTTCAACGCATCAGCCTCACCCAATTCCTCATCGGCGAGCAGCGCGCCGGTCGCGTTTCGGCGGATTTGCGCCTGTTGCTCGAAGTCGTCGCCCGCGCCGTCAAGGCGATAAGCGTCACCATCTCGAAAGGGGCGCTCGCCGGCGTGCTCGGCGAAGCGGGCACCGAGAACGTGCAGGGCGAGGCGCAGAAGAAGCTCGACGTCATCGCCAACGAAATCCTGCTGCAAGCCAACGAGTGGGGCGGGCACCTCGCGGCGATGGCGTCCGAAGAGGTCGAAAACGTCTGCCAGATTCCGTTCGATTACCCGAAGGGCGGCTATCTGCTGCTGTTCGACCCGCTCGACGGCTCATCCAACATCGACGTCAACGTTACCGTCGGCACCATTTTCTCGGTGCTGAAAAACCCGGCGAAGAAGGACGCCGACCCGGTGGAGGCCGATTTTCTCCAGCCCGGCCGCGAACAGGTCGCCGCCGGGTACGCCGCCTACGGGCCGTCGACGCAACTGGTGCTGACGGTGGGCAAAGGCACGCACGCCTTCACCCTCGACCGCGAAATGGGCTTTTTCGTCCTCACCCATCCGTACATGACCGTGCCCGACGAGACGCGCGAGTACGCCATCAACGCTTCCAACGAACGTTATTGGGAAGCGCCGGTACAGCGTTACATCTCCGAACTGCGTCAGGGCAAGGAAGGCCCGCGCGGAGCCGATTTCAACATGCGCTGGATCGCCTCGATGGTGGCCGACGTGCATCGCGTGCTGACGCGCGGCGGCATCTTCATGTACCCGCTCGACGAAAAAACCCGCGCCAAGGGCGGCAAGCTGCGCCTGATGTACGAAGCCAACCCGATGGCGATGCTCATCGAACAGGCAGGCGGCGCCGCCACTACCGGACGGCAGCGCATCCTCGACGTGCAGCCGCAAAAGCTGCACCAGCGCGTGCCGGTGATTCTCGGTTCGCGCGCCGAGGTGGAGCGGGTGACTTCCTACCATAACGTCTGACGAAAGTCGGCGGGCAGGTGTCTCACATGCAATCGACGCGGCGACGCTGGCGCGACGGGCTGCTGGCGCTGGCGCTGGCGACGCTTGCCGTCGTCGCGCGGGCAGGGGAGGTCAAAGTCGCGTTGGAGGCTCCCGATGAAGTCGCGCCGTTGCTCAAGCAGCACGTCCGCCTGCTCAACATGGCGCCAGACAGCTTTCCCGACGCCGCGCCGGATCGCGCCGCGCTCGTGCGGCGCGCCCGCGCCGAAATCTCCGACCTGCTCGCCACCGAAGGCTATTTTTCGCCCACCGTCCGCATCGACCGCGACGACGCAACGCGCTGGAAGCTCATCGTCACCCCCGGCGAACGCGTCACGGTGACGGCGGTCGACATCTCCTTCGTTGGCGACATCGCCACCGACGCTGGCCAAGAAGCCCGCCGCGACGGCTTGCGCGCCGGGTGGAAACTGCCGCTCAAAGCGCCGTTCCGGCAAGCCGACTGGGACGACGCCAAGAACGCGCTGCTCGACGCCCTGCGCGGCGAACGCTACCCGGCGGCGAAGCTGACCACGACCCGCGCCGACATCGACTCCGACGCCGCCGCGGCGCGGCTCACGGTGGCAATCGACAGCGGCCCGGCCTTTCGCCTCGGCAAACTCGAAGTGAGCGGACTCGAAACGCTGCCGGTGGATTTCGTCGCCCGCTTCAACACTCTGAACGAAGGCGATTATTACAAGCGCGGCGACCTGTTGAAGTTTCAGGAAGCCTTACAGGGCGCGCCGCAGTTTTCCGTCGTGGTGGTGAGCGTCGACCCCGACCCGGCGCAGGCCGCCGCAGCGCCGGTGCGCGTCACGGTACGCGAGGCGCAACCGCAACGGCTCGGATTCGGATTAGGGGCATCGAGCAACACCGGTTATCGCATTGAGACTTCCTATCGTCACGTCAATCTGTTCTCGCGCGGATGGGAACTCTCCAGCGGTCTGCGCTTGGAACAGCGGCGGCAGTCGCTTTACACCGATTTGTTCTTGCCGCCGCAGCACGACGCCCGCATCCGCGACAGCGTCGGGGTCGGCTTCGAGCGCAGCGACCTCGAAGGGTTGAAGATTCATACCGAGGCTATCGGCGTCGCGCGCGCCCATCGTCACGACAACATCGAAAGCCAACTCACGGCGCGGGTACAGCACGAAACCATCGAACCCGACGGCGCCGAACGCAGCAGCTACGACACCCTGACGCTCAACTGGGTGTGGATACAGCGCGCCGTCGACGAGGTGCTCGACCCGCGCAACGGTTACGTGCTCGAAGTGCAGCTTGGCGGCGGCATCGGACTCTCGTCGCAGGCGAAGAACTTCGGGCGCGTTTATGGCCGCTACCAGCATTACTTCGCCTTCGGCGCCGCCAACGCCAACGTGCTCTCCCTGCGCGCCGAGGGCGGCATCACGATTGCCGAAACCCGCGCCGGCATTCCGCAGGATTTCCTGTTCCGCGCCGGCGGCACGCAATCGGTGCGCGGCTTCGCCTACCGCAGTCTGGGAGTCGAGGAAGGCTCGGCCATCGTCGGCGGACGTTATCTCGTCACCGGCAGCGTCGAGTACGTGCGCTGGGTCAAGCCCACGATGGGGCTGGCGCTGTTCGTCGATTCCGGCAACGCCAACGACGACCGCGAATTGTTCACCTACAAGACTGGCTTCGGCTTGGGCGGACGGTGGATGAGTCCCGCCGGGCCGCTGGCGGTAGACATCGCATGGGGACGGCACGAGCGCCGTCCGCGCCTGCACTTCGGCGTCGCGGTAGCGTTCTAAATCAGCATCCACTCGTCGCGCGCCGCGCGCGCCTGTTCGAGCGCGGCACGGGCGTCGGCGCGGCGGATGCGCACCGGCAGGACGACGTGGCGGCGGCGGTCGCGCGAACTGAGTTCCATGAAGCGAATCGGGTCGGCTTCGGCGTCGTGGGCGGCGGCGTTTTGCAGCACGCCGGTGCGCGTCACCCACAGTTCCACTGCGGCGAGGCTCAAGGCTTCCTGCGGCGCGTTCAGGAAGCGCGCCAACTCGTCGACCAGCGCATCGGGCAACAATGCCTCGAACCCCTGACGCAGACGGGCGTCGAGGGTCGGAATCTGTCGCGGCGGGAACGGCGCTTTGGCTTGGACTGCCGGCGAAAAGCGCATTTCGCGTTCGGCCTTGAGCGATTTATATATTTCGCGCGCCTGTTCGACGTGGGCGGCGAAGGTTTGCAGCAGGCCGTCGAAGCCGGCGTCGATCATGGCGGCGCGCTCGGCCTCGATGTCGGCGGCGGGCAGCACCAGCGTCTGATTGGAGAATTGCAGCAGGGTTTGCGGCACGTCGGTGGCGACCAACTCTCCCTGTACGGCGACGCCGAGCGTTTGTTTCTCCTGTCGCCGCGCCGCCATCAGGGCGACGAAATCGTCGCCCGCATCCACCGCATCGGCCAGAAACGCGCGCACCGGCGCCGAGGCGGCCACCATGCGGGCGATGTCGTCGACGCTGCCGAAAAGCGCGTGCACCAGCGGATCGGCGGCGAAAGCGGCGCGGTCAATGGCGATGGGCGGCGGCAACTCGGCGGCGAGGCGGGCGCACCAGGCGCGCGCGTTCGCCACCGGGAGGGCGAGCTTGCGCTCGAAGCCGGAGACGGCGGCGAGGTTTTTGTCGACCAATTCGACGATGCGCCGCAAACCCGCCTGCGTCGCCTCGTCCGGCGGCGGCGCAGGTTTGAGGCGGTCGAACAGGCGGGCGAACGGGTTCATCGTTTCTCGATCTTGTTGCTGTAGAGCATGAGGCGCGCGGTTTCGTGCAGCCCACGCGCCAGCGACGACAGACGGGCGTATTCCTCGGGGTATTTGTCGGCGACGTTTTCCAGCGTCGGCGAGTCGATTTCGTGCATGTCGGCTTGGCTGCCGTCGGCGTTCATGCGCACCAGAAAACGTTTGGTCGCCACCCCCAGTTGCGGGAAGGTGCCTTCGCGCAGCAGGAGTGGCACGGCGCGCTCGCCTTCGGGGGCAGGAAGTAGGATGTCGCGTCCCATCGTAGTATTGAGATATTCGACGCCAAGCAACCCAGCAACGGTAGGCATCAGGTCGACCAGATTGGTCGCTTCGTCGGTAACGTGCGGCTTGATAAGCTTCGGCGCGTGGATGATGCACGGCACCAACAAGTTTTCGAGGGTCAACGCTTCATAGGCGGGCGGCAGGAAGGGCAGGTGGGAAATGCGGCCGTTGTGATCGCCGTACATGATGAAAATCGTGTCGTCGTAGTACCCGCTCGCTTTCGCCATCTCAATGAAGCGCGCGATGTTGAAATCGAGCAGGCGCACGGCGTTGTATTGCGCGTTGCTCTTGAAGCCTGATTTTTGCAGTTCCTCGTCCGGCAGGTTTTTTTTCTCGAAACCGTCGTTATTGGCCGGAATGGTGAATGGCGGATGGTTGTCCGCCATCTGAATGAAGGCGATGAACGGGCGATCCTTGCGCGCGCGCAGTAGCGCGTCGGTTTCCTTGAACAGATCGAGATCGGAAATACCCCAGACGTCGACGTTGGGCGATTTCCAATAGCCTTCCTCATACATCTCCAGCCCGTCGATACCGCTCTGAAGCAGCGCCTTGACGTTTGCCCATCCCGAACTGCCGCCAATGGCGTAGATTTTGTCGTGCTCCTTGAAGGCGTTGAGGATCATGTGCTGCGGCAGCAGGAAGGGATTGCGCGAGGCGCTTTTGCTACGCGCCACGTCGGGGGTGCCGGTGGTGATCGCCCATACCGTTTTGGCGGTACCCGTTACCGGCACGTAGAAGTGGCGCAGAAACCAGCTGTCTTTTGCCAACGCGGCAAGATTGGGCGTCGGGTCGAGCGGGTTGCCGACCATACTGGTCATAACGCCGCCGAGCGATTCGAGGTGAATGAAGATCACATTGGGCGGACGGCGCGTTTTCAGCCGATGCGGCTGCACTGGCACCTGACGGTCGAAGCGCGGCAAATCTCCGTCCAACGCCGGTTGTACACCAAGATAGGCGCCGATTTCCGCTGCATGTTCGCGCACTTGCGCGAGGTCGTAACGATCGGCCGAGGCGTTCCATGTGTCCCAAATGAAAATCACCGGATTCAATCCGAGTGCGCCAAGGCGGGTGTCTCCGGAGAAAAAAGCGTCGCCCCAGCGTAGCGGCACCGGATTGAGCGGATTGATGTTGCTGACGCGCCCGAGGAAGCCGAACACGCCGAATACGACAGTGAGCGCAACCAGTCCGGCAGTCAGTTTTTTGCTTTGCGCCACGGGCGGATGGTCGATCGTCCAGTGTTCGATGCGAATCAGCAGCCAGACCAGTGCCGCGCTCACCACGAGCCAGATGAGCGTAAGCCGCAGCACCGGATAGCTCTGCCAAACCATGTCCGCCGAGATTTGCACGTCGGAGAAAAATCGCAACACGCTGGCGTTGACCCGAAATCCGAGATAGGCGTAGTGGCCGAAATCGACGATGTAGACGAGCGCGATTGCCAGCACGGCGAACACCAACCAACCTCGCAACACCCAACGCAACGCGCGCGTATTGAGCGCGTTCCAACGCGGGAATACCAGCAGCAGGGCAGGGGGCAGCATCAGCAAAATCGCCAACCGCAAGTCGAAGCGTAGACCGATGCCGAGCGTCGTCAGCACCGTCGATGCCGGCGTGCCGTCGGAGGTCGAGACCTCGGAAGTAAACAGGTAAAACCCGGCGCGCAAGAGCATGAACGCTGCGAAGAAAACGGCGATGCCGGCAAACAGATAACGCAGACGAGGATAGGAGAGGGGGGACATGGCGTGAATTTCTCGTGAAAGCCGAAACAAGCTAAAGAAAATAACATGGAGCGAAAACAAAAGTAAAAAGCCCATCGTCGCGCCCCCGATCACATTTTTTGCATATTTCGTTAGCACGCCCCTTGAAAAACGCCCCCCTCGCCCCTATCATTCGCGCCGATTGGCACTCGACACCTACGAGTGCTAACAACCCGTTCATTTCATGTTTCGTAGAGAGGAGCAAAACCCATGAAAATCCGTCCCCTGCACGATCGTGTGATCGTCAAGCGTCTGGAAGCCGAGCGTAAGACCGCCAGCGGCATCGTGATTCCGGATTCGGCCGGCGAAAAACCCGATCAGGGCGAGGTGCTGGCCGTCGGCAACGGCAAAATCCTCGAAGACGGCAAGGTTCGCCCGATCGCCGTCAAGAAGGGCGATCGCGTGTTGTTCGGCAAGTACGCCGGCCAGACCGTCAAGGTCGATGGCGAAGAACTGCTCGTCGTGCGCGAGGAAGACATCATGGGCGTGATCGAGGGCTGAGTCCCCGGCGCACGTCCTTTTCGTATCCCCCACCAATTCCACTATTTCGGAGTCCATTAAATGGCAGCCAAAGAAGTCAAATTCGGCGATTCCGCGCGTGAACGCGTGGTCGCTGGCGTCAACATCCTCGCCAACGCGGTCAAGGTCACGCTCGGCCCCAAGGGTCGTAACGTCGTGCTCGAACGCTCGTTCGGCGCCCCCACCGTCACCAAGGACGGCGTCTCCGTCGCCAAGGAAGTCGAACTGAAGGACAAGTTCGAAAACATGGGCGCGCAGATGGTCAAGGAAGTCGCTTCCAAGACCTCCGACATCGCCGGTGACGGCACCACCACCGCCACGGTGCTGGCGCAATCGATCGTGCGCGAAGGCTTGAAGTACGTCGCCGCCGGTCTGAACCCGATGGATCTGAAGCGCGGCATCGACAAGGCGGTCACGGCGGTGATTTCCGAACTGAAGAAAATCTCCAAGCCCTGCCAGTCGAACAAGGAAATCGCTCAGGTCGGCACCATCTCGGCCAATTCCGACGCCGACGTCGGCAACATCATCGCGCAGGCGATGGAGAAGGTCGGCAAGGAAGGCGTCATCACCGTCGAGGACGGCAAGAGCCTGAACAACGAACTCGACGTCGTCGAAGGCATGCAGTTCGACCGTGGCTATCTGTCGCCGTACTTCATCAACAATCCGGACAAGCAGGTCGCGGTGCTCGAAAACCCGTTCGTGCTGCTGTTCGACAAGAAGATTTCCAACATCCGCGACCTGCTGCCGATTCTGGAACAAGTCGCCAAGGCTGGTCGTCCGCTCCTCATCATCGCCGAGGATGTCGAAGGCGAGGCGCTTGCGACGCTGGTGGTCAACAACATCCGCGGCATCCTCAAGACCGCCGCAGTCAAGGCGCCGGGCTTCGGCGACCGTCGCAAGGCCATGCTCGAAGACATCGCCGTGCTCACCGGCGGTCAGGTGATCGCCGAGGAAGTCGGCCTCACGCTCGAAAAGGCCGGTCTGCAAGACCTCGGCCAAGCCAAGCGCATCGAAATCGGCAAGGAAAACACCATCATCATCGACGGCGCCGGCGAAGCCGCGCGCATCGAAGCGCGCGTCAAGCAAATCCGCGTCCAGATCGACGAAGCCACCTCCGACTACGACCGTGAGAAGCTGCAGGAACGCGTCGCCAAGCTGGCTGGCGGCGTCGCCGTCATCAAGGTGGGCGCCGCGACCGAAGTCGAAATGAAGGAAAAGAAGGCCCGTGTCGAAGACGCGCTGCACGCCACCCGCGCCGCCGTTGAAGAAGGCATCGTCCCCGGCGGCGGCGTCGCGCTGCTGCGTGCCCGCGCTCAACTCGCCAAGCTGAAGGGCGAAAACACCGACCAAGACGCCGGCATCAAGATCGTCCTGCGCGCCCTCGAACAACCGCTGCGCGAAATCGTCGCCAACGCCGGCGACGAGCCTTCCGTGGTGGTCAACAAGGTCGTCGAAGGCAAGGGCAACTACGGCTACAACGCCGCCAACGGCGAATACGGCGACCTCGTGGAGCAGGGCGTGCTCGACCCGACCAAGGTCACCCGCACCGCGCTGCAAAACGCCGCCTCCGTCGCCGGTCTCATCCTCACCACCGACTGCATGATCGCCGAGTTGGCCGAGGACAAGCCCGCCATGCCCCCGATGGGCGGCATGGGTGGTATGGGCGGCATGGGCGACATGGGCATGTAATCCCACGCAACGCCCACGTTGCAACGAAACGGCCACGCGCGAGCGTGGCCGTTTTCATTGACTTTCCGGCTCTCGCCGCTATAATCCCGCGCTTCCCCGGCCAGTTAGCTCAGTTGGTAGAGCAGCGGACTGAAAATCCGCGTGTCCTTGGTTCGATTCCGAGACTGGCCACCAAACACAGTACCAAAGAAGTACGACAAAGGCCGGAAACACCTTATAAACAAAGGGTTTCCGGCCTTTTCTTTGTCCGAAGCAGTCCGGTTTAGACCCGTTGAATCCGGGGGTATCTGGGGGCATTTTTGGGGGCATGCCCCCATGAGGCTTGGGAAATGCCCCCAAGAGGCGGAACACCTTGGAGACTCCGCCACCATCACCTGAGGTATGAGAATGCGTTTTCCTGTCACCCTGACCCCTGATAAAGACACCGGTGGTTTCGTCGTGACCTTTCCCGACATCCCCGAAGCTATCACGCAAGGCGAAACTGAAACCGATGCGCTCGCCAAGGCGCGAGAAGCTCTGGAACTTGCCCTCGAATTCTATTTCGATGACAACCGCGCCGTTCCTGTCCCTTCGGCGCCCGCGCCGGGACAATACGTCATCGAGCTTCCGATAGATTTAGCCACAGGGCAGGGGGGGCTGAAATGAAAAAGGCGCCTTGCGGCGCCTTTTCCTCTTTTACATGCCCTGATAAATCGGGCCTTCGCCGCCTTGTGGCGTCACCCAGTCGATGTTCTGGGTCGGATCCTTGATGTCGCACGTCTTGCAGTGCAGACAGTTCTGGCTGTTGATCACCAAGCGCACGTTGCCGTCGTCTTCCTTGACGATCTCGTAGACGCCTGCCGGGCAATAACGTTGCTCGGGCGAATCGTAGATCTTGTAATTGATCTCGATGGCGACCTTGGGATCTTTCAGGCGCAGGTGGCAAGGCTCGTTTTCCTCGTGATTGGTGTTCGAGAGAAAAACCGAGGACAGCCGGTCGAAGGAAATCACGCCGTCCGGTTTCGGGTAGTCGATTGGCCGACATTCAGCCGCCGGCTTGATCTTATCGTGGTCGGAGTGGTTGTGCAGCGTCCACGGCCCTTTACCCATGAACAGCTTCTGATCGGCGGCAAAGAGCATGGAGCCGTACCAGAAGGATTTCTTCATCATCGGCTTGAAGTTGCGCGTCTTGTAAAGCTCGGCATAGAGCCACGATTCGCGGAACTTTTGCGGGAAGGAGGTCAGCGTGTCGCGTTGGCGACCGGCGGCGAGGGCTTCGAATACCGATTCCGCCGCCAGCGCGCCGGATTTGATCGCGGTGTGGTTGCCCTTGATGCGCGCGGCGTTGAGGAAGCCGGCATCGTCGCCGATCAGCGCGCCGCCCGGGAAAACGAGGCGCGGCAAGCTTTGGATGTTGCCGGTAGCGATGGCGCGTGCGCCGTAGCCTATACGCGTGCCGCCTTCGAGGAATTTGCGGACTTCGGGGTGAGTCTTGTGGCGTTGCTGTTCCTCGAACGGCGACAGGAACGGGTTGCTGTAGTTCAAGCCGACCACGAAACCGATTTCGATCAGGTTTTCTTCGAGGTGGTACATGAAGGCGCCGCCATAAACATCGGGCGTCAGCGGCCAGCCGGCGGTGTGAACCACCAGACCGGGCCGGTGATTGGCGACCGGCACTTCCCACAATTCCTTGATGCCGATGCCGAAAGTTTGCGGGTCGACGCCTTCGCGCAGGTTGTATTTCGCCTCCAGCCGCTTGCCAAGGTGGCCGCGACAGCCTTCGGCGAAAAGGGTGTATTTGGCGATCAACTCCATGCCGGGCTGGAAGTTCGGCCCTTCGGTGCCGTCCTTGTTGAGACCCATGTCGCCGGTCACGACGCCCTTGACCGCGCCGTTTTCGTCGTAGAGCACGTCAGCGCCGGCGAAACCCGGATAGATTTCGACGCCGAGCGCTTCGGCCTGTTCGCCGAGCCACTTCGTGACGTTGCCCATGCGCACGATGTAGTTGCCGTGGTTGTCGAAGCAATCCGGCAGGCCGAAGTTGGGGAGGGTGAAAGCGGCGTTTTCGGTGAGGTACATCACGCGGTCTTCGGTCGCCGGCGTGATGAGAGGACAGCCGCGTTCCTTCCAGTCGGGGAAAAGCTCCGCAATCGACCGGGGGTCGACGACCGCGCCCGACAAAATGTGAGCGCCGATTTCAGCGCCCTTATCGATCAGGCAGACATTGACTTCCTGATTCTTTTCCGCCGCCAGTTGCTTGAGCCTGATAGCCGCAGCCACACCGGCCGGGCCACCACCGACGATCAAGACATCGAATTCCATCGATTCGCGTTCCATCCCTTTCTCCTTTGTTTTGGTGTGCGTTACCTTTGTTCGGTACGTCTCGTAGGCTACGAATCGTTCGCGATTCGCCCGTTGCGCCAGTAGTTTAATACTACACAATGTCTTTAGCTTCCCCCAAG
>JAISSY010000112.1 GCA_031272995.1 Azoarcus sp. | reverse complement strand
GCGTCGACGCCGAGCCAGCCGCCAAGCGGGTCTATCCACGCAAAGGTGCGGCGACGGCGGGTGAAGGCGCGCGGCATAAGTTCCTGCGCCACCTGTTCGCGCAAATCGCGCAGTTGCTTGCGACCGAGCTTGAAGCCTTGCTTGTCGGCGAGCGCCTCGGCGCGCACGTCGGCTTCCTGACGCACTACCGCAGCGGGCAGCAGGCGCGATTCGACGCCGAGCGCAATCAGCCAGTGACCGCCGACGGCGCGCAACAACTCATCGCCGTCGCGCGGCGGCACCCAACCGCGTGATTCCATGTCCTGACTGCCGCAGTCCTGCAAAGGACGCGTCGCCAGCCGCGATTCAAGGTCGGCGGCGGCGATTTTCCAGTGGGCGGGAAGGCGATAAAGCTGAAGATTTCTGAACCACATCGAGACGTTCCTTTCATTGCATGTGCCCAAGACGGGCGATTTGACGGATCACGCGCAGGGTGTCGAGATCCGATTGGTAGTAGGCCGAGCGCACCACGTCGGCGTAACCGGCGTCCTCGGCGCTCGCTTCCGGCAAGCTGGTGAGGTAACGAAAACGCAGGAAAAGCGCGCCCGCGTCGTCCTCCTCGATGGCGATGCTGAGGCTGCCGCCGACGTGTTCGTCGTTGGCTTCGATGTCGAACACGATGCTTTCGAGCGCGTTCAGGCGCACGCGGTCGCGCACCAGCGCCGAACCGAACCGCAGCTCGCGCACCAGTTCGTTTTCGTGCCGTTCGACGATGCGACACTCGTCCAACCCCGGTAGAAACCGGCGCGCGTCCTCGGCGCGGCAGAGCAGGCCGAACCAAAGCTCCTCGCGGCTCAAGGCGGCTCCGTTCGCTTCGTTGACTTCGACCAGATGCTCGAACTGCAAGGGCAGGCTCCGGGTGTTGCGGGTGGGGAAGGGGCGTCAGTTTACCCATGCGCTCGGGTAGTGAGGATGTTTACTGTTTTTCTTTAAATATAAAAAACTAAGAAGTAGACAGGCGCGGGTTGTCTGTGGACAAGTCCGATAAACCGCGTCGTCACAACGAGTTACGTCTTGTAACAACCATGTAAATAACCGGGTGGAAGTCCTGTGTGGAAATTGTCCATCGTTTTTGTCTTTTACCTTGGCGGCGCGGTTGTTCACAATGTTTGCCCAATCCATCCACGAACTTGTTAGCGCAATGAATGTAACCGCCGTCCCCCCTCTGTCGCGATGGGAAGTGTTCTGCCGCATTGTGGATAACTATGGGGATATAGGTGTGTGTTGGCGTCTGGCGCGAGCGCTCGTCGCCGGGCACGGCGTGGCGGTGCGGCTCTGGGTCGACGATTGGGCGACGCTGGAGCGTTTGTGCACACGAGCGGTCGAGGATGGCGAAAACCTCGGTGGAATCGAGCTGCGGCGCTGGTTGGAACCGTTTCCGAACGTCGAACCTGCCGACGTGGTGATCGAGGCTTTCGGTTGCGAACTGCCGCCGACGCACGTGCGCGCCATGGCTACGCGGGCGGTCAAGCCGGTGTGGATAAACCTCGAATATCTGTCGGCGGAGGACTGGGTGAGCGGTTGTCACGGGCTGGCTTCGCCGCAGGCGAACGTGGCGTTGACCAAGTATTTCTTCTTTCCGGGGTTCGCCGCCGACACTGGCGGGCTGATTCGCGAGAAACGCCTGTTCGAGCGCCGCGACCGCGTGCAGGTGGGTCGTCCGCGCAACGAAACCCTGACGATTTCGCTTTTCGGCTACGAGCATCCGGGGCTGGCCGGGTTGTTGCAACGCTGGCGCAACAACGAGGCGGCGATAAGGCTGCTGATACCGGAAGGGCGTTCGCTGCGCGAGGTCAACGCCGCGCTCGACGCGCAGTTGAAGCCGGGCGACACCTTGCAGCGCGACGCCCTGCAGGTCGAGGCGCTGCCTTTCGTTGATCAGGACGCCTACGACGAACTGCTGTGGACTTGCGACCTCAACTTCGTGCGTGGCGAGGATTCCTTCGTGCGCGCGCAGTGGGCGGCGAAGCCGCTGGTGTGGCAAATCTACCCGCAGGAGGAGGACGCCCATCTCGCCAAGCTCGACGCTTTTCTCATGCAGTACCGCGCCGGGCTGGATCTGCAGGCGGTCGGCGCCCTCGGCGCTTTCTGGCACGCGTGGAACGGTTGCGGCGGCGACGCTGCCGCCGCGTGGCCGGGGCTGGCGCGCGCCCTGCCGGCGCTCGAAGCGCACGCGGTCGAGTGGTGCGACGCCCTGCGCGAAAAGCCCAATCTGGTCGACGCGCTGTGGGACTTCTGTCGACACATCGCCGGGGAAAGTGGCTAAAATCCCGCCTCTTTATTTCCCGGGGCAGAGTGCCCCAAGCCAAGGTTAAAGCATGAAAACCGCTCAAGAACTGCGCTCCGGCAACGTGATCATGGTCGGCAACGATCCGTTGGTGGTGCAAAAAGCCGAATACAACAAGTCGGGCCGCAACGCCGCCGTGGTGAAGATGAAGTTGAAGAACCTGCTCACCGGCGCCCCCGCCGAATCGGTCTATCGCGCCGACGACAAGTTCGAAATCGTCGTCCTCGACCGCAAGGAAGTGACCTATTCCTACTTCGCCGACCCCATGTACGTGTTCATGGACGCCGACTACAACCAGTACGAAGTCGAAGCCGAGAACATGACCGACGCCCTCAAGTACCTCGAAGACGGGTTGGCCTGTGAAGTGGTGTTCTACAACGGCAAGGCGATTTCGGTGGAACTGCCCACCAGCGTCGTGCGCGAAGTCGTCTACACCGAACCCGCCGTCAAGGGCGACACCTCCGGCAAGGTGCTGAAGCCGGCGAAAATCGGCACCGGGTTCGAGTTGCAGGTGCCGGCCTTCATCGAAATCGGCGACAAAATCGAAATCGACACCCGCACCGACGAATACCGCAACCGCGTCAAGTAGGCGTCGTTTCTACGGGTGGATCTTCCAGGGGCTGCACAGCCCCTGTTTCGTTTTTGTAGTCATCCAGCGGATCGAGCCTCAAAACGATGTTGCCGGGAAGCACGGCGCGCGCGCGTCCCTGCTCTTTGGCCACGTACATGCGACGGTCGGCCAGTTCCACCAACGCGTGCCAGTCGGAAACGCGGTCGGTTTGGGTTTCGACGATGCCGATGGAAGCGGTCAGCGGCGAGCCGTCGGGTTGTTTGCCGAGTCCGCCCGCCTTCAACCGGTAAATGAGCACCGCCAACTGATGTGCCGGCATGTTGGGCAACAGGGCGAGAAATTCCTCGCCACCCCAACGCACCAGTGTGTCGCTGTTGCGGAACAGGCTGCGCAGGCGTCGCGCCGCTTGCTGCAAAACCTGATCGCCGACGTCGTGGCCATAGGTGTCGTTGATGTGCTTGAAATGGTCGATGTCGAAGAAAGCCACCGACAGCGGGTGCATGGAAATTTCCGACATGTGGAACAGCAGCTTGAGCGCCTCCGCCCCTGAGCGTCGCGTCGCCACGCCGGTGAGCGGATCGGTCATCGCCCGATGCACCATGCCTTCCATGTAGTGCGACTGGCTCATGCCGGAGAACACCGCGATGCCGGTCATCATCGTCATGCACCACAGGATGAGGACGATGTCCTTGGTCGGCAGCGTTTCGGCGTCGACGTAGATGCCGATCAGGGTGGTGGCGAGCACCGGCAGCGACAGCAGGACGACCTCGAGCGCGGTGAGCGGAAAGATCGACAGCCCGCCGAGCACGACGATGGGGATGAAGACGTAGAACTGCATCATCACTTCCTGCATCTCGGTCGCATCGGTCGGATCGAGGAAGATGACCGACAACAGATGAAACACCGAGGGCACGGTGATCATCGCCAGTAGCATGACGATGGCTTGGGTGTAGGGGTTGTTGCCGGAAAGCGGGCGCGGCCACGCCAACAGCGCGAACACCAGACCGGACATGCAACGCAACGCCGTCAACTGCCACGCGATGGGCGAGTCGAAGGTCAGCAGATCGACGATCGACCACAACGGCACCACCACGGCGAAAAAGGCTGAAATCAACTGGATACGGGCGACGATGAGCGAGGCTGCGTACCGCCGCATGTACTGCGAGCGCCCGAAAGGCGCGAGTAGGCGCCTGAACTGTTCGGGAGTCAGTATTCGGGTGGCGATGTGGTGGGTGAACCGTTTCCAGAGAGTTTCCATGTCCCGAAGCCGGAATTGATGCGCAGCGCCCATTCCACGCGATGATCCTGCGTCGATGATAAGGCGACCGGTCAATACGTCCGGCGAGCTATTTCACGGTAGGGCGCGTTTAGTGGCGCTCGGCAAGCCGTAAAATAGTCGCCTTCCCCGCCCGCGCCGCCGTCGAGATGTCCACCTCCGCCCACGCCGCCGCCATCCGCATTCGCGGCGCGCGTCAGAACAACCTTCGCAATTTGTCGCTGGATTTGCCCCTCAACCGTTTGTTGGTGGTGACCGGCGTTTCCGGCTCCGGCAAGTCGTCGCTGGTGTTCGACACCCTGTACGCCGAAGGTCAGCGCCGCTACGTCGAGACTTTCTCGCCCTATGCGCGCCAGTTTCTCGAACGCATGGACAAGCCGCGCGTCGACCGCATCGAGGGCGTGCCGCCGGCCATCGCCATCGACCAGGTCAATCAGGTGCGCACCTCGCGCTCCACCGTCGGCACCATGACCGAACTGGCCGACCATCTGAAGCTGCTCTACGCCCGTGGCGCGCGCCTTTTTTGCCGCCAGTGCGGCGAGCCGGTGCGGCGCGACACGCCCGCGAGCATCGCCGAAGACCTCGCCCGTCGCGCCCGCGAAGCCGGCGACCCGCGTCTCGAAGTGTGCTTTCCGCTCGCCGTGCCGGGCAATTTCTCCAGCGAGGAAGTCGCCGCGCTGCTGGCGGCGCAGGGCTACACGCGCATCCACTCGCGGCGCACGGGAGCGGACGGCGACGTGCTGATGGTGGTGCAGGACCGTTTCCGCCGCGACGGCGTCGACGAAGGTCGGCTCGCCGAGGCGCTGGAGACGGCGCTGCAACGCGGTCACGGGCGCTTGACCGTTTTTGCCGCCACCGCGGCGGGCGAGCAGGCGTGGCCGTATTCCACCGCGCTGCATTGCGCCGCCTGCGACATCGCCTACGCCGAACCGACGCCGGCGCTCTTTTCGTTCAACTCCGCCATCGGCGCGTGCGAAACCTGCCGTGGCTTCGGGCGCGTCATCGGGGTCGATTTCGGCCTCGTCGTGCCCGACGAGAGCAAGACGCTGGCCGAAGGCGCGGTCAAACCGTGGCAGACCAAGAGCTTCCACGAGTGTCAGGATGACCTCATGCGCATGGCGCCGAAACACGGCGTCGCCCTCGACATCCCCTTCCGCGACCTGCCGCCGGAGCATCGCCGCTGGGTGCTGGAAGGCGATGAAAAATGGAAGAACTGGCGCGTGTCGTGGCCGCGTTATTGGTACGGCGTGCGCCATTTTTTCGACTGGCTGGAGAGCAAGGCCTACAAGCTGCACATCCGCGTGCTGCTGTCGCGCTACCGCAGCTATACGGAATGCCCGACGTGTCACGGCGCGCGGTTGAAAGCGGATGCGTTGTTGTGGCGGTTGCCGGTGTCGAACCACGGAAATGTAGGGGCGAATAATTATTCGCCCAACGGTTCGGCGCCGCGCCGCATGGGGGCGAATGATTATTCGCCCCTACAGTACCTCGCCATCAACGAACTGATGTCCCTCCCGGTGGCGAAAACCCGCGCCCTGCTCGCTGCGCTCGACCTGCCGGAACTGGCCGACGAGGCGGGCGCGCTCATCCTCGGCGAGATTCGCTCGCGGCTCGACTATCTCGTCGATGTCGGACTCGGCTATCTCACCCTCGACCGCCAATCGCGCACGCTCTCCGGCGGCGAGGTGCAGCGCATCAACCTCACCACCGCGCTCGGCGCTTCGCTGGTGAACACGCTGTTCGTGCTCGACGAGCCGTCCATCGGACTGCACCCGCGCGACATGGGACGCATCCTCGGCGTGATGACGCGGTTGCGCGACGCCGGCAACACGCTGGTGGTGGTCGAACACGACCCGCAGGTGATGCTGGCCGCCGACGAATTGCTCGAAATCGGCCCCGGCGCGGGCGAGCGCGGCGGCCAAATCGTCGCGCGCGGCAGCCCGGCGGAAATCGCCGCCGACCCGCGCTCGATTACCGGGCCGTGGCTGGCGGGGGCAAAACTCGTCGCCGCCGCGCGCCAAGCGCGCCCGGTCGACGCCGACACGCCGCTGCTCACCCTCGTCGGCGCGCGTCAGCACAACCTCGCCGGACTCACCGTCGCCTTCCCGCTGCGGCGGCTGGTGTGCCTGACCGGCGTTTCCGGCTCCGGCAAATCGACGCTGATTGGCGACGTGCTCTATCCGGCGCTGGCGCGACATTTCGGGCAGGCGGTCGAGCAGGCCGGCGCGTTCGAGCGCCTCGATGGCGTGGAGGCTCTGGCCGGCGTGGTGATGGTCGACCAATCGCCCATCGGCAAAAGCTCGCGCTCCAACCCGGTGAGCTACGTCGGCGCGTGGGACGCCATCCGCCAGTTGTTCGCCGCGCTGCCGGAAGCGAAGACGCGCGGCTACGGCCCCGGCACGTTCAGCTTCAACGCCGGACACGGGCGCTGCCCGACCTGCTCCGGCTCCGGTTTCGAGCACGTCGAGATGCAATTCCTCTCCGACGTGTGGCTGCGCTGCCCGGATTGCGGCGGCAAGCGTTATCGCCCGGAAATCCTCGAACTGCGCTGGCGCGGCAAATCGGTGGCCGACGTGCTCGACCTCACGGTGCATGAGGCGGTGGAATTCTTCGCCGACCAACCCAAGGTGCTCGCCGGACTCGCGCCGCTCGCCGAGGTCGGGCTGGATTATCTGCGCCTGGGGCAGCCGGTGCCGACGCTTTCCGGGGGGGAGGCGCAAAGGCTGAAATTGGCCGGGCATTTGGCCGAAACCGTCAGCACAGCGTCGCCCCTACTGTTCCTCTTCGACGAACCCACCACCGGCCTGCATTTCGAGGATGTCGCCGTCCTCCTGCGCGCTTTCGACCGCCTGATTGCCGCCGGGCATTCGCTCATCGTCATCGAGCACAATCTCGACCTCATCGCCGCCGCCGATTGGGTCGTCGACCTCGGCCCCGAAGGCGGCGACGAGGGCGGCCAACTGGTCGCCGCCGCCGCGCCCGCCGCGCTGTGCGAGCATCCGACCTCCCATACCGGCGCGGCCCTGCGCGACTACGCCGCCGCGCTGAAGGAAGCCCGCGACGCGGCGCAACGGCGCGGACGCCTCGCCGCCGAACCGCGCGCCGTCTACAAGGTGACGCGGCATCTCTCCGGCGACATCGAAATCTTCCACGCCCGCGAACACAACCTGAAAAACGTCAGCGTCAAAATTCCGCGCGAACGCTTCACCGTGGTCACGGGGCTGTCCGGCTCCGGCAAATCGACGCTCGCCTTCGACATCGTGTTCGGCGAAGGTCAGCGCCGCTATCTCGAATCGCTCAACGCCTACGCGCGCCAGTTCGTGCAACCGGCGCGGCGACCCGACGTCGACAGCCTCGTCGGCATTCCGCCCACGGTGGCCATCGAACAGCGCACCAGTCGCGGCGGCTACAAGAGCACGGTGGCGACGCTCACCGAAATCCATCCCTTCCTGCGCCTGCTCTACGTCAAGCTCGGCACGCAATACTGTCCCGATTGCAACGTCGCAGTGTCGCCGCAGAGCTTCGAGGCCATCGTCGCCCAGTTGCTGCGCGATTTTCACGGCGTCTCGGTGGAAGTGCTCGCGCCGCTGGTGACGGCGCGCAAGGGCCTCTACAACGAACTGGCGAAGTGGGCGAAAAGCAAGGGTCACGCGCAACTGCGCGTCGACGGCGAATATCTCCCCACCACGAAATGGCCGCGCCTCGACCGCTACAAGGAGCACGACATCGAACTGCCGGTCGGCATGGTGGTGGCGAAGGCGGAAAACGAGGCGTTGCTGCGCGATTTCGTGCGCGCCGCGCTCGAACACGGCAAGGGCGTGCTGAAGGCGCTGGCGCTCGGCACGCCCGGCGCAAAGCCGCAAACCTTCTCCACCCTGCGCGCCTGCCCGTCCTGCGGGCGCAGCTTTCCCGAACCCGACCCGAAACTGTTCTCCTACACCACCCGCCACGGCTGGTGCCCCAAGTGCTTCGGCACCGGACTCAAAACCACCGCCAGAGTCGACGACCCCGACGCGCTCGACCTCGGCAACGTCGACGAATTCGTCCGCCACGACGAACCCTGCCCGGAATGCGAGGGCGCGCGCCTCAACCCGGTGGCGCGGGCGGTGCGTTTCCGCGAACTCGGTTTGCACGAACTGGCGACGCTCTCGGTCGACAGCGCGGCGACTTTCTTCGCCAAGCTGAAACTCGACGAGCGCGAAGCCGGCATCGCCCGCGATTTGGTGAGCGAGATTCGCGGGCGGCTCGATTTTCTCCGTCACGTCGGCCTCGGCTACCTCGCCCTCGACCGCGCCGCGCCGACGCTTTCCGGCGGCGAAGCGCAGCGCATCCGCCTCGCGGCGCAACTCGGCTCCAACCTGCGCGGCGTCTGCTACGTGCTCGACGAACCGACCATCGGCCTGCACCCGCGCGACAACCGCCTGCTGCTCGGCACCCTCGAAGCCCTGCGCGACCGGGGCAACACGCTGGTGGTGGTCGAACACGACGAAGAAACCATCCGCCACGCCGACCACCTCGTCGACCTCGGCCCCGGCGCCGGCACGCGCGGCGGCGAAGTGGTGGCGGCGGGCGATTTCGAGGCGGTGCTGAAAACCCCCGCTTCCGTCACCGGCGCTTGCCTGCGCCAGCCGCTCGCCCACCCGATGCGACCGCGCCGCAAGGTCGACGCCGGCCACCCGGCGCTCCACGTCGAAGCCGCCGACCTGCACAACCTCAAAAACGTTTCGCCCAGAGTGCCGCTCGCCCGCCTCACCGTGGTGAGCGGCGTCTCCGGCTCCGGCAAATCGACCTTGGCGCGCGACGTCATCCACGCCAACTTGCGCGCCTTGCTCGGCGACCCGGACGCCGCTCGCGCCCGTCGCCGCGGCGAGAAGGTCGACGAAGACATCCTCGTCGCCGCCGCCGCGACCCTCAAGGGCTGCCGCGCCCTCGACGGTTGGGAGCGCATCGGTCGCGTGCTCGAAGTCGACCAAACCCCCATCGGCAAAACGCCGCGCTCCTGCCCTGCCACCTACGTCGGCTTCTGGGACGCCATCCGCAAGCTCTATGCCGAAACCTTCGACGCCCGCAGCCACGGCTGGAACGCGTCGCGCTTCTCCTTCAACACCGGCGCGGGGCGCTGCCCGGTCTGCGAAGGCGCCGGCCAGACGACGGTGGAAATGAGCTTCCTCCCCGACGTGAAAACCCCCTGCGAAGCCTGCGGCGGCGCGCGTTTCAACCCCGAAACCCTGCTCGTGCAATGGCGCGGCAAATCGGTGGCCGAAGTGCTGGCGATGGAAGTCGACGAGGCGGTCGACTTCTTCGCCGCCCACCCCGCCATCGCCCACCCGCTCCAACTCCTGCAGGAAGTCGGCCTCGGCTACCTCACCCTCGGCCAGCCCAGCCCGACCCTCTCCGGCGGCGAAGCGCAGCGCATCAAGCTCGTCACCGAACTCGCCAAAGTCCGCCCCCGCCCCGGCGACCCCGCCGCCAGCGGCCAGCCCTTGCCCCC
>JAISSY010000095.1 GCA_031272995.1 Azoarcus sp. | reverse complement strand
ACGCGGCTGCCGGGAGCGAGTTCGACGACGGTCACGTCGCGCCGGTCGGCATGGCGAATGTTCGCCGCCGCCACGCCAAGCCGCACCCCGGCGACGGGATGCAAATCGGCGGGCTTGGGTGTGCTCAGTTTGACGGCCATTTTTCGCAACCTCGCAGTCTCTAACCCCGTCATTCCCGCGAAAGCGGGAATCCAGTTCGTATATCTGACTTCTTTGCGGCGCTACGCGCCGGAGGGGTGTCTTCTGGATTCCCGCTTTCGCGGGAATGACGACGGGGCGACGGGTAAATCATCAACTCAGTTTTCCATGGCAATGCTTGTACTTCTTCCCCGACCCGCAAGGGCAGGGGTCGTTGCGGCCTACCTTCGGCCCGGCGATGAACGGTTGCCGGGTCGCGCCGCCTTCGCCGCCGGAGGCTTCCGCCTCGCCGTATTCGGCGTGCTGGTAGCGCACGTTTTCCGCCTGTTGCGGCTGTTCGGCGGCGGCGAGTTGTTCTTCGGCGGCTTCCTGCCGGATTTGCACCGTCATCAGGACGCGGGTGGTTTCCTGACTCCATGCGTCTATCATGTGACCGAACAACTCGAACGCCTCGCGCTTGTATTCCTGCTTCGGGTTCTTCTGCGCGTAGCCGCGCAGGTGGATGCCCTGCCGCAAGAGGTCGAGGGCGGCGAGGTGCTCGCGCCACAGGTTGTCGAGGCTGTTGAGGGTGACGTTGCGCTCGAATTGGTGCCACGCCGCCGGGTCGACGATGGAAATCTTTTCCTGATACGCGGCTTCGGCGGCATCGACGATGCGTTGCAGGATGGCGGCGTCGTCCAGGCTCGGCTCCGCCTTTATCCACTCGCCCACCGGAGCGTCGAGCAGGAAATCCGCTTTCAGGGCGCGCTCCAGCCCCGGAATGTCCCATTGCTCCTCGACGCTTTCCTCCGGCACGTAGAGGCGGTAGAGATTGCTCAACACCTCGTAGCGCATCCCGCGCACGGTCTCCGAAACGTCCTCGGTTTCCAGCAATTCGTTGCGGTTCTTGTAGATGACCTTGCGCTGGTCGTTGGCCACGTCGTCGTATTCGAGCAGTTGCTTGCGGATGTCGAAGTTGCGCTGTTCGACCTTCCGCTGCGCCGATTCCAGCGAGCGCGTCACCATGGCGTGCTCGATGGCTTCGCCCTCCGGCATCTTCAGCCGCACCATGATGGCGTTGAGGCGTTCGCCGGCGAAAATCTTCAGCAGCGGGTCTTCGAGCGACAGATAGAAGCGGCTGGAGCCGGGGTCGCCCTGACGACCGGAACGACCGCGCAACTGGTTGTCGATGCGGCGCGATTCGTGGCGTTCGGTGCCGATGATGTGCAGGCCGCCCGCTTTCACGACATTATCATGTACCGTCTGCCAGTCGGCGCGCAGTTTGGCGAGCGCGGCCTCCTTGCCGGCGGCGTCGAGCTTGTCGTCGGCGCGGATGGCGGCGATTTTCTTGTCGATGTTGCCGCCGAGCACGATGTCGGTGCCGCGACCGGCCATGTTGGTGGCGATGGTCACCTGTCCCGGCAGACCGGCCTGCGCGATGATTTCGGCTTCGCGGTCGTGCTGCTTGGCGTTGAGGACTTCGTGGCGAATGCCGTCTTTCTTCAACAGGCCGGCGAGGTGTTCGTTGTTCTCGATGGAGGTCGTGCCCACCAGCACCGGCTGGCCTTTCTTGACGCACGCCTCAATGTCGTCGATGACCGCGCGCCATTTCTCGGCGGCGGTGCGATAAACCTTGTCGTTGGCGTCGGCGCGCTTCGAGGGCTTGTTGGTGGGAATCACCACCGTTTCCAGCCCGTAGATTTGATGGAATTCGTAGGCTTCGGTGTCGGCGGTGCCGGTCATGCCGGCGAGCTTGCCGTACATGCGGAAGTAGTTCTGGAAGGTAATCGAGGCCAGCGTCTGGTTTTCCGATTGCACCTTGACGCCTTCCTTGGCCTCCACCGCCTGATGCAGCCCTTCCGACCAGCGCCGCCCGGTCATCAGCCGCCCGGTGAATTCGTCGACGATGATGACTTCGCCGTTCTGCACCACGTAATGCTGGTCCTTGTGGAAGAGCGCGTGCGCGCGCAGGGCGGCGTAGAGGTGATGCACGAGCATGATGTTGGCGGGGTCGTACAGCCCGGCGCCTTCGGTGAGCAGCCCCATCTTCACCAGCAACTGCTCGGCGGTCTCGTGCCCCTGCTCGGTGAGCAACACCTGATGCGCCTTGAGGTCAACGGTGTAGTCGCCCGGCACGGTCACGTTGTCGCCCTCGCCTTCCTGCTTCTTCAACAGCGGCGGGATGGCGTTCATCTTGACGTAGAGGTCGGTGCGGTCGTCGGCCTGCCCCGAAATGATGAGCGGCGTGCGCGCCTCGTCGATGAGGATGGAGTCGACCTCGTCGACGATGGCGTAGTTCAGCGCCCGCTGCACGCGGTCGCCGGTCGAATACACCATGTTGTCGCGCAGGTAGTCGAAACCGAATTCGTTGTTGGTGCCGTAGGTGATGTCGGCGGCGTAGGCGACCTGCTTTTCGGCGTGCTCCATGCGGGTCAGGTTGACGCCGACGGTCAGGCCGAGGAAGCGGTAGATTTGCCCCATCCACTCCGCGTCGCGGCTGGCGAGGTAATCGTTGACGGTGACGATGTGCACGCCCTTGCCCGGCAGCGCGTTCAGGTAGGCGGCGAGGGTGGCGACCAGCGTTTTGCCTTCGCCGGTGCGCATTTCGGAAATCTTGCCGTCGTGCAGCACCATGCCGCCGATGAGCTGCACGTCGAAGTGGCGCAGCCCCAGCGTACGTTTGCCGGCTTCGCGCACCACCGCGAAGGCTTCCGGCAACAGTGAATCGAGTTCGGCGCCGTCGGCCAGACGTTGGCGGAATTCGGCGGTCTTGCCGGCGAGCGCCTCGTCGGAGAGCGCGGAGATTTCGGGTTCGAGCGCGTTGATGCGGGTGACGACCCTGGAGTATTGGCGTATCAGGCGGTCGTTACGCGAACCGAATACTTTTTTGAGCAAGCCGGTGAGCATGGGATGAATTTGAACCGAAACGGAAAAGCGGCGAGTTTATCATGTCGACGCCACCCCACCCGAAGCCCATCTCACGATGAGTACACTTTTACATCGTTACGTAGGCCGCGATTCCCCCCTCGCCCGCCTGCAAGACCACGCCGCCCG
>JAISSY010000082.1 GCA_031272995.1 Azoarcus sp. | reverse complement strand
GTCACGAAGGCGCCGCCGTGTTCGGACTTGAACACCGGGTTGGCGACGATCTGCTTGGTTTCGAAATCACGCAGGTCGATGACCGCGATACGCGGATTGGCCTTGTCGTTGATGAACAGGTATTGCCCGTCGTACTGGCCATTGGTTTCGGTGATCGCCGGGTGGTGCGAATCACCCCAGGTGATTTCCTTGCCGTCGATCCAGCCGCCCTTCAACACCGCCTTCGATTCCTCGTCGTAACCGTAACCCTGCCAGGGTTCGGGGGTGAACACCCCGACGTACTTGAGGATGCGCATCGAGGGAATGCCGTAGACGATCAACTGTCCGGACTGCCCCCCCGAGCTGAAGCCGACGAATTCGTCGCGCTTGCCTGACGGGGTGTAGGTCTTGGCGGCAGCCAGCAAATCTTGCTGGCTCAAACCGCGACGCTTCAGAACGTCCTGAAGCGTTTCGGCCGCGAATGCCCCCGCGCCAAACGAAGCCGCCACGATCAAGGCAGCCGCCTTTATTGCAAGTCTTCTCATCTTTTTCTCCTGAATGGAAGATCCGCGTTGCTAAAACCACCGCGGCGCGAAAAAAACCTTCCCTCCGAGCGCGCAGTGATCCCGACGACGATTGTATCCACGGGGGCATTTTCTTGTCGGCCAAAATAAAAAAATAGATAAAAATTTCTGAAAAATTCAGTAAGAATCACGGAGAGGCGAATCGGAAAAGTCTTACACGGAGCCAGACGCGCCATGACGACCTGCACAACGCTCTACCGAACGCCCTTGGGCGAAATGATTGGCGCCTCCGAAGGCGGCGCCATCGTCGGCTTGTGGTTCGTGGAAGAACAACGCTATCTGCCGACGGGAATCAACACGTGGACGACGCGCCCAGACGAGCCGGCATTGCATCGCCTCGGCACGTGGATCGACGCCTACTTCCGCGCCGGAAACCCCGCCATCGACTTCCCGCTCGCCCCGCGCGGCACCGCTTTCCGCGCCGCAGTATGGGAACGACTGCGCAAGATTCCCTACGGTCAGACCACCACCTACGGCGAACTCGCGGCGACGCTGGCCGCCGCGCCCCGCGCCGTCGGTGGCGCGGTGGGTCACAACCCCATCAGCCTCGTCGTCCCCTGCCACCGCGTCATCGGCAAAGACGGCGGCCTCACCGGCTTCGGCGGCGGCTTATGGCGCAAGAAGGCGCTGCTGGAACTCGAAGGCGCGCTGTAGCGCGCATTCCCTCCTTATGCGAGTGACAAGAAAATCGCGCCGACCGCGAATTTTCCCGGCGCGGGGAGATATTCACCCGCGCTAGCATCCGGGCGTTTCTTCGATAGCCGTTACCCCCAACGGTTTTGCACGGCAATGAGAAAAAATTACCCCGTCACCCGGATCGAGCATCCGCTGCCGCGTGGCAGTTACATCGTCTCCCGCACCGATTTGAAAGGCGTCATCACGCACGTAAACGACACCTTCGTCGAAGTGAGCGGCTTCACGCGCGAGGAGTTGATCGGCAAACCGCACAACATCGTGCGCCACCCCGACATGCCGCCGCAGGCGTTCGCCGGTTTGTGGGCGACGGTGAAGGCGGAGCTTCCTTGGCGCGGTCTGGTGAAGAATCGCTGCAAGAACGGGAATTTCTACTGGGTGGACGCGCTCATCGTGCCGATACGGCGCCAGCACCGCACGGTGGGATATATGTCGGTGCGCACGGCGGCGAAGCCATCCGCCATCAAGGACGCCGAAGAACTCTATCGCAAGCTGAACGCCGAAACGGAAGGCAAGAAAGCGAAAGCCGCTCCGCCGCCCAAAAAACCGCTGCCGCTGCGCCTGCGCTTCGCGGCGCTGACCGTCGCGCTGGTCATGGTACAAATCGCCGTCGACGCGCTCGGCTGGCTCGGTCTGGCCAACGGCGGCTGGCACATGCAGGCGCTGTGTCTAGCGGGCATCGGGCTGACGGGTTGCCTGTTCGTCTGGCAACGCCGGACGCTCGACGGCGTCGAAGCGGTGTCACACCAACTCGACCGCATCGCGCAGGGCGATTTGAGCGAAACCATCGCCATTGAGCCGGCGGACGAAATCGGCGAACTCAACAACGCGATGATCGCCATGCAGTCGCACCTGAAAGTGATGCTTTGCGAAATCGGCGAGGCGGGCCAGCTCATTCAGGGCAACGCCGCGCATCTCGAATCGACGATGAGCACCATCCTCGGCGGCGCCGACCGGCAGTCGCAATCGGCGGACGAAATCTCGCGGCGCATCGAGGCGCTGAAATCGCTCTCCGCCGAGGTGGCGACCGGCGCCGACGAAACGGCGCGCTCGGCGGGCGCTTCCCGACAAGCGCTCGGCACTGCGGCCGGCCAGATGCACGAAGGCCGCCATGCGACCCGGCGGGTCATCGATACCATGCACCACGCGCGCGAAACCATGGATCAGTTGAGCGACGCCATCCGTCAAATCGGCACCATCTCCGACGGCATCAAGGAGTTGGCCGACCAGACCAACCTGCTGGCCCTGAACGCCGCCATCGAAGCGGCGCGCGCCGGCGAATCCGGACGCGGCTTCGCCGTGGTCGCCGACGAAGTGAGAAAGCTCGCGGAGAAATCCGCCGGGCAAACGGAGAGCATCAGCGACACCATCACCCGCATCTCCTCCTCGACGCAGGAAGCTTTCGACGCCATGCGCCAAGCCGGCCACGACGTCGACGAAGCCGAAGCGGCGATGGACGTTTCCGACCGCGATTTGAAGGAAGTCGCCAATCAGGGCGAAACCATGAACGAACAGGCGCGCCGCATCGCCGCCTCTGCGGCGCAAGAATCCCGCGCCACCGAGGACATGGCCGCCAACATGGAAACCATCCTCGCCGGCATCGACGATACCGTGAAGCGCCTCGAAGAAACCCACGGCCGCACCGAAAGCCTCACCCGCATCTCCGACCGCCTGCGCGAATTGATGTCGTTTTTCGAGTTCGGGCTGGAGAAACCGAATCTGAAGCCGAGCCGGAACGCCGTCAACGAAGAAATCAAGGCTTGACGATCAAAGTGACAGCACATACGCTGTCAACATGACTCCTCTCGTCATCGACACCAACGTTTTCGTCGCCGCGCTGCGCACGTCAAAACCCGCCGACAGCGCCGCACGCGCCGTTGTGCGCGCCGCTTTGACCGGGAAATACCTGCCGCTGTTCGGCAATGCGCTTTGGCTGGAATACGAGGATTTGCTGGGTCGTCCGGTGTGGACGGAGAGCACCACGCCGAAAGAACGCCAAACGGTGCTGCGAGCGCTGGCCGCGAAAGGTCGCTGGATTTCAATCTACTACGGCTGGCGTCCCAACCTGCGCGACGAGGGAGACAACCATTTAATCGAACTAGCCGTCGCGGGCAACGCGCGCGCCATCGTCACTCATAACGTCAAGGATTTACGGCATGGTCAATTGCTATGGCCGCGCCTGCGCGTCCTGACCCCCGCCGAATGTCTGAAGGAGTTCCCATGAGCACCATGACCATCCGCCTGCCCGACGACATCGCCAACCGTCTCAAGAACGTGGCGCAAGCGCAAAAAATCAGCGTCAACAAATTGATGACCGCAATCAGCGTGCAAACGTTGGCCGCTTTCGACGCCGAAACGCGTTTCAAGGTCATGGCGGCGGAAGCCGACGTTCCGGCTGCGCTCGCCGTACTCGACCGGCTCGACCGGGAAACCGCCGCCCAAGCAGAACCGTAGGGGCGGAGTAATCGTTCGCCCCTACAGCGCCTCGTCGCCTTCGATCAAATTGTGTCGCACGGCGTAGCGCACCAGCTCGGCCGTGTTGGCGAGTCCCATCTTGGTTTGAATGTTGACCTTGTGGGTGCTGACGGTTTTGACGCTCAAGTTGAGGCGGCGGGCGATTTCGGAGACGCCCATGCCGCGCACGAGCATGAGGAAAATCTGGTAGTTGCGGTCGGTGAGGCGGTTGTGCGGCAACTGGTCGGATGATCCGCCGTGCAGGATGTCGCGGGTCAGGCTCTCGGCGACGCTCTGGTTGATGAACAGGCCGCCGTCGGCGATTTTGCGGATGGCTTCGATGAGCAGGCTTTCGGCGTTGTCCTTGCACAAATAGCCGGAAGCGCCCGCCTTCATGGCGCGCACGGCGTAGATGTCTTCCTTGTACATGCTGAGCACGAGAATGGGCAGGCGTGGGAATTCGTCCTTCGCCTGTTTGATGAGTTCGATGCCGCCGCGTCCGGGCATATTGAGATCGAACACCGCTGCGTCCCAATGTCCCTCGCGCAGTTTGGCGATGGCCTCGCCGCCGTTGGCCGCTTCGCCGCCGACGACGATGTCGCCCGCTTCGGCGAGGATGGCTTTCAGTCCGGCGCGCAGAATGTCGTGATCGTCGGCGATGAGGACTCGAATCATGATTCGCTTTCTTCCTTCAGAGGTAGCGCGACCGAGATGCGCGTGCCGTGGGAGCCGTCGACGCTCATCTCGCCGCCAAGCATATTAACCCGCTCGCTCATGCCGAGCAGCCCGAAGCCCTTGCGCGGTTTGGCGACGTCGAAACCGACGCCGTCGTCCTGAACGACGAGCCGCAGCCGGCCTGCCGCCACGCTCAGGTCGACGACGACTTCGCTCGCCTGCGCGTGGCGCGACACGTTGGTGAGCGCCTCCTGCACGAGACGAAAGACGGCGATGGATTGACTCTCGTCGAGGTCGTATTCGTCGCGGTCGGCGTGGAAGATGCAGGCGATTTTCCAGCGTTCCTCGAACTGGCGCGCGAGGTGTTCGAGCGCCGCCGCCAGTCCGAGCACGTCGAGCATGCCGGGGCGCAAGCCTTCGGAGATGCGACGCAGGGATTCGATGGTGCGCTCGACCAGCGCGTGCGAGGCGTCGAGCCGGGCGCGGAAATCGGCGCTGGCTTCGCCGCTGTGTTTGCGCAGCCAGCCGAGGTCGATGCGCAGCGCGGTGAGCGCCTGTCCGAGTTCGTCGTGCAACTCGCGCGCGATGGACGTGCGTTCGCCCTCGCGCACTTCCTGCAGAAAGCGGGTGAGTTCGCGCAACCGCGCCTGCGACTGGCGTAGCGCCGCTTCGGAGGCGCGCAACTGCACGGTGCGTTCCTCGACCCTTTCCTCCAGCTTCGTTTGCAGGCGGCGCAGTTCGATGTGGGTGCGCACGCGCGCCAGCACTTCGTCTGGCTGGAAAGGCTTGCCGACGTAGTCGACGGCGCCGAGCGAGAAGCCTTTCACCATGTCGCCGGTTTCGTGCAGGGCGGAGAGGAAAATCACCGGCACGTCGCGGGTGCGCTCGTCGCGTTTCAAGAGCGTGCACAACTCGTAGCCGTCCATGCCCGGCATGCGCACGTCGAGCAGAATCAATTCCGGCGGGCGCGCGCGCGCCGAGCGCAACGCCATACGCCCGTCCTGAGCCGCACGCACCACGTAACCGGCGCCGGAGAGCAAATCGGCGAGCAGGTTGAGCGAACCCACGGTGTCGTCGACGATGAGGATTTCCGCCGTCGTGGCGGCGGCAGTGGCGGTCATGATTCGCTTCCTTCGATATCGAGCGCTTCCCAGAGTCGTTGGTAATACTGCTCGCCGACGAGCGCCGTCAACGCCGCGCCGGTTTCTGGCAAGCGCGCGGCGATGGCGGCGATGGCGGCGTCGATTTCGGCGCGATTGAGGGAAATCGCGGCGCGGGTCAGGCGCTCGCGTTCCTCCGGCGTCAGCGCCGCGAGCAGCGTGCGCGCTTCGCCGCCGTCCTCGTGCGGCGACTGCGGCGCGTCCGCCGCCGACGGTCGCGCTTCGGAGACCACCGGCACGACGATGGTGAAATGAAACTCGGACCCCTCGCCCGGTGTCGATTCGACCGCGAGTTCGCCGCCCATCAGGCGCACGTAGTTCTGGCTGATCGTCAGCCCCAGTCCGGTGCCGCCGCGCTGCACCGAATCGACCTGCTCGAAGGAAGAAAAGATGCGCGCGAGGTCGTCCGGCGCGATGCCGATGCCGGTGTCGCGCACCGCGAAGCGCAAGCGGCAGGCGTCGCCCTCGACCTCCTCGGCGCTGACCCGCACGACGATTTCGCCGCGTTCGGTGAATTTCACCGCGTTCGACAGCAGATTGATCAACACCTGCCGCAACATGCCGGCGTCGGCGAGCACCAGCGCCGGCACCGCGTCGGCGACCAGCCGCAGGCGCAGCCCCTGTTGCTCGGCGCGCGAACGCATCATTTCGGTGACTTGTTCGAGCAGATCGATAGGGTCGACCTCGGCGGCGCGCACCGCCATCTTGCCGGACTCGATCTTGGAGAGTTCGAGCACGTCGTTGATGAGCGTGAGCAGATGATGCCCGGAGCGGTTGATGATGGTGAGCGTGCGCCGGTTTTCCTCCGACAGCGCCACGTCTTTCTCCATCAGGCGCGAGAAGCCGATGACCGCGTTCAGCGGCGTGCGCAACTCGTGGCTCATGTTGGCGAGAAAGGCCGACTTGGCGCGATTGGCCGCCTCGGCCTCGTCGCGCGCCACCGTCAGTTCGCCGGTGCGCTGTCGCACGAGGTCTTCGAGGTGTTCCTGATAATCGGCGAGTTCGCGTTCGTTCTTCTCGCGCAGCGCCGCCAGTTCGCGCGCGCGCCGCTTCGAGATGCCGTGCAACAGACCGATGGTCGCCAGACCGAGCAGCCAGATGCCGCCGTGCCACGCCTGTATCGCGCGCCAAGTCGGTTCCTGCGCCGCAAGATAGGTATTAAGGTCGATGGAAATGCTCGCGCCGCCGCGCAACCCACCCACCGGCACGAGGGTGTCGCGGTGGCAATCCATGCATTCCTTTTCCATGCGCATCGGAATCATTACCCGCATCAGTCCGTGCCCGCCGCGTCGCGGCAGCGCCTCGGTCACCGCGTCGTCGCCCTGTTCCAGTCGGGCGAGCGCCCGTTTTTCCCAATCGTCCGGCTTGTTGTCGCGGTTGCGCAATTGCAGCGAGGTCAGACGTTCGCGCAATTCGACCGAGGTCAGGTTCGACATGTTCTGAATCGCCAGCAACAAGTGCATCGGCGTCACCAGCACCAGTTCCAGAGGTCGGCCGGCGCGGTCGAAGGATTTGAAGCGCTGTTCCTGATCGAGGGGATCGACCGCCGGCACATGCGACTCGCGGATGAAAACGCCCTCCACCGAAGTGGCCCAATCGCGAATCGCCATGTCCTTCTTGAGACTGGCGATGGCCGCGATGCGCGCCAGTTCGGCGGCGGTGCGATTCAACTGCTCGCGCTGCACGATGAGCGACACCAGCACCAGCACGCTCCACACCAGCGCGAACATCACCACCACCTTGAAAGCGGCGAACGACAGGAAAGGAGTTTCGGCAGGTTTCACGGCAAAGCGGTTCGTCGGTCGGCAAAAATCCAAGCCATTTTGAGCCGTTCGACCCCATGTTCGCCAGTCCCGCGCCGCATCGGGCGAACGCCATCGCCGCCCCGGTGGTAATCTTCCGCCTCGGCCGCCCCCGGCCAAGGAGAGAAATCGCAATGACCACCCCCGGCACCCCCGCCGCCAAAGGCTTTCCGCTGCCTGCCATCGCCGCGCGCGCGACGCGCATCGACGTCTACGACACAACCCTGCGCGACGGCTCGCAGCAGGAAGGCATCACCCTGTCGGTGGCCGACAAACTGGAAATCGCGCGTCGGCTGGATGAGATCGGCGTCGGCTACATCGAAGGCGGCTGGCCGGGCGCGATTCCGCGCGACACCGAATTCTTTCGCCGCGCCGCTGCGGAACTGAAACTCAAAAACGCCGCGCTCACCGCTTTCGGCTCCACCCGCAAGGCCGGCGTGGCGGTGGAGGACGACCCGCAAATCGCCGCGCTGATCGATTCCGGCGCGCCGGTGGTGTGCATCGTCGCCAAATCGCACATCCGCCACGTCGAACTGGCGCTGCGCACGACGCCGGAAGAAAACCTCGCCATGATCACCGAATCGGTGCGCTACCTGCGCGCGCAGGGGCGGCGCGTTTTCGTCGACGCCGAACACTTCTTCGACGGCTTCCTGCTCGACCGCGATTACGCCCTTGCCGCCGTGCGCGCCGCGCATGAAGCCGGCGCCGAAGTCGTCGTGCTGTGCGACACCAACGGCGGCATGTTGCCGACATGGGTGGGGAAAATCGTCGCCGAAACCCGCGCCGCCTGTACCGGCAAGCTCGGCATCCACACCCACAACGACACCGGCTGCGCCGTGGCCAACGCCGTCGCCGCCGTCGAAGCCGGCGCGGCGCACGTGCAGGGCACCATCAACGGCTACGGCGAACGCACCGGCAACGCTGACCTGCTCGCCGTGGTGGCGAATCTCGAACTCAAGTACGGACTCGAACTGTTGCCGAAGGGCAAACTCGCCGAAATCACCTACGCCGCGCACGGCATCGCCGAACTGACCAACATCCCGCCGATGAAGCGCCAGCCCTACGTCGGCTTCAGCGCCTTCGCGCACAAGGCTGGGCTGCACGCTTCGGCGATCCGGCAGGACGCAGACCTCTACCAGCACATCGACCCGCTCGCGGTCGGCAACGACATGCGGATGCTGGTTTCCGACATGGCGGGACGGGCGTCAATCGAACTGAAGGCGCGCGAATTCGGGCTGGACATCTCCGACCGCCCGGAAGTGCTCGCCGCCGTCACCGAGCGCGTCAAGGAACTGGAAGCGCGCGGCTACACGTTCGATGCCGCCGAGGCGTCGTTCGAACTGTTGCTGCGCGAACAACTGGACGGCGCGCCGCTGAAGTATTTCGACGTCACCAACTGGACGGTGCACACCGAAAACAACGGCGACCATGTGGCGACTTCCACCGCCACCGTGACGCTGCGGCAAAAGGACGGCTCGGAGGTGGTCTTGGGCGGCAAGGGCAACGGGCCGGTGAACGCGCTCGACCACGCCATCCGTTTCGGGCTGCGGCAGCAATACCCGGAAATCGACGCTTTCGAGTTGACCGACTTCACCGTGCGCATTCTGGAAAGCTCGCACGGCACCGGCGCGATCACGCGCGTGCTGATCACCACGTCGGGCAAGGACAAGGATTGGCGCACCGTCGGCGTCGGCGAGAACATTCTCGACGCAGCGTGGGAGGCGCTGACCGCCTCCTACGCGTATGGATTGCGGCTGATCGGCGTCGAACCGCGCTGAACGGGCGGCGCTATCGTGCCACCAGCCAGCCGTTGAAGCGGCCGATTTCGCCCTCGTCGAGCTTGCCGACCAGCGCCATCAACTGCAACTTCGACAGCAAGTATTCGAAACGACCCTTGTTCAAGTCGCGGCGCGCGGTGGCGAGATTTTGCTCTGCGGTCAGGATGTCCAGCGTCGTGCGCGTGCCGGCGATGAAACCTTTGCGCGTCGACAGCAAAGCCTGCTCGGCCGAGCGCACCGCCTGTTCATAGGCGTGCACCCAATTGACGCCCTGCGCCACGCCGTCGAAGGCTTTGCGAATTCGCAGGCCGATGTCGCGGCGGGTGGCTTCCATCTGTTGCAGCGCTTTGTCCCTTTCCGCGCCCGCCTGACGCACCGCCGACATCTGCCCACCGCCGGAAAAGATCGGCAGGTCGAACTGCACCCCGTAAAGCGTGGATTTCTGGTCGGTTTCGTAGGTGTAGTCGGGGCCGCTGCTGGTTCCCTTGGCCTTGGAGCGTTGCGCCACGAAATCGACCGTGGGCAAATGCCCCGACAGTTCCGCCTTGATCTTGCGTTCGGCGGCATCCACCGCCGCGCGCGCCGCGATCAACTCGGGATTGACCTCCTCGGCCATCTTCACCCATGCGTTGAAATCGTTCGGCGTCGGCGCCTCCAGACGCATGAGTTCGGGGCTGAGGCGCGCCAGCGGCGTGAGCGGACGGCCGACGATGGCTTGCAAGGCATCGCGCTGATAGTTGAGTTGGTATTGCAACTGGATGGTCTGTGCGGCGGCCAGATCGAGTTGCGAGCGCGCCTCGTCGATGTCGGTGCGGGTGCCGGCGCCGTGCTGGAAGGCTTTCTGCGCGTAGTCGAGTTGCGTCAGATAGGCGTCGCGTTGCGCCTTGGTGACTTCCAGTTCCGATTCGGCTTGCAATACCTTGAAATACGCTTCGCCGACGCGGGTGCCGACTTCCTGTTCGGCCGCGTCCAGCGTGGCGTCGATGCTTTGCACCTGCGCCTGCGCCTGCTGGTAAGCCATGATCAGAGCGGGGCGGAAAACGGGTTGTCTCAACCCGAGCCTGTATTCGTGGCTGTTGTACTTGTTGTCGACGTCGTAGGGAGTTCCGGGCGGGTCGGTATATTTGTTTTCCCCGTCCGCCTTGTTCTTGAACGCCGTACCGGAAAAAGACACGTCGGGCAGCAAACGCGCCAGCGCCTGCGGCCCGACTTCGCGCTGGGCGCGGTTTGCGGCCTGCGCGGCAAGCCAAGTGGCGTCAGCCTGCACCGCTTCGCGGTAAAGCCCGAGCAAATCGTCGGCGCGCGCGGGCGCAGAGATAATAAGCGCGCTGACGACCAGCGCAACGGGTGTGAGATGGCCTCGTAACTTCATTTTTATTACCTCATTCTTCCTTCATTGCCTGAGTAATGCGCCTCATCAACGGGTGCAACAAATAGGTGAGCAAGGTGCGCTCACCGGTAATAATTACGACTTCGGCCGGCATCCCGGCCTGCAGGCGACGGTCGCCAAGGATTTTGCGGCCTTCCTCGGTGACGGAAATCCGCGCCAGATAGTATCCAACGCCGGTCTGTTCGTTGACCAGCAGGTCGCCGGAAATCGACTCCACCTTGCCGGGCACCACCAGCATCGGGCTGTGAGCGAAGGCGGAAAAGCGCACGTCGGCGTCGAGTCCGGTCTGCACGCGGTCGATGAGATGCGGCGGCACCTGCGTTTCGAGCAGCAACGCTTCGTCGGCGGGAACGATGTCCATCACTTTCTGCCCCGGCGCGATGACGCCGCCCACCGTCTGCGCGCTCAGCGCCACCACCTGCCCGCCGGCGGGAGCGCGGATTACCGTGTGGTCGAGGTCGTTTTTGAGCGCCAGATAACGGTCGCGCTCGGCGTCGACCTTGCTGCGCACGTCGGCCAACTGGGTGTCGACCTCCTTGCGGTATTCCTGCAGGCGCTGCTGGATGCGCATGCGCGTCTCGGCGATGGAGCCTTGCGTCTCCTCGACCTGACGCTGCAATTCCAGCATGTCGTTGCGGCGCGCGAAACCGTCCTTCACCAGCGACTGCACGCCACGCAACTGCTCACGCAGAAAGCCCAGTTGCGTGGTGCGCGAGGCGATGGCTTCCTCCATGGCGGCGATTTCGGCCTGCTGCGACTTGCGCCGCGACTGAAAGAGATTTTCCTGATTGACGATCATGCCGGCGACGAGCGGGTCGTCCTGCGCTTCCAGCAAGTCGGAATGGAAAACGATTTCTTCCAGCCCGTTCTGTTCCGCCACCAGACGGGCTTCCATCGCCCGCAGGGTGTAGTAGCTCTGCCGCACGCTCTCGTAGTTGGCGCGCGTGGTGGCGGGGTCGATTTCGATCAGCGCTTCGCCCTCGACGACGACCTGACCTTCCTTGACGTGCACGGCTTTGACGATGCCGCCGGAGAGGTGTTGCACCGCCTTTCTCTTGGTGTCGATGGCGACGAGTCCGGAGGTGGGCACGCCTTCGTTGAGCGGCGCCAGCGCCGCCCACAGCAGGAAACCGCCGAAGCCGATCGCCAACACCCGGAAACCGAGCCGCGCCGGCGAACGCGTGTCGGTGGGCAGATCCAGTTCGGCTTCCTCGATGCTGCCGCGTTTGGGCAAGGCGACGGCATTGGGCTTGAGAACCTCGACCAGCGCCTCGAGCGGCCGGGCGGCGACGGCCGAATTCGACGAAGTCGCTACGACGGCGCCCGATTCGACCGGAGCGCCGCTGAGGACGGGTTCAAGCGTTTTCGCCGCCCTGACGCGTTTCTTCGTGCGATGGTGAGTGGTCATATGGGTCGCTGACATTGATTCTTCCGCTTACAAAGGCATTACCACAGGGTTGACGACCGCGCCCGGAGCAGCGCCGTATCCCGAACCGCCGCCGCTCGGCGGAGTTCTCACCGTCATGCTGACGGTGGCGGACTGACTGGGACGCATCGGTGTTTCCACCCGCAGGAGGCGGCCGTGCTCCATCACCGCGATTTGATCCATCGCCGACATGATTTGCGGCCGGTGGCTGATGAGCACGACGGTGGCACCCTGCTCTTTCAGATTGTCGACCGCCAGCAGCAAAGCGCGGTCGCCCGCTTCGTCGAGGCTGGAGTTGGGTTCGTCGAGCACGACGAGGCGGGGATTGCCGTAGAGCGCGCGCGCCAGACCGATACGCTGGCGCTGCCCGCCGGAAAGAAAACCGCCGCCCTCACCGATTTGGGTGTCGTAACCCTTAGGGAAACGCAAAATCATGTCGTGTACGCCGGCCTGCCGACACGCCTCGATGACCGCGTCGGGATCGATGTCGCCGAAGCGCGCGACGTTCTCGGCGATGCTGCCCTCGAACAGTTCGACGTCTTGCGGCAGATAACCGAGTTCGGCGCCGAGATCGCCACGGTCGAGGTCGCCGATGGGGACGCCGTCGATGAGCACGACGCCCTCGGTGTCCGGCCAGATGCCGAGCATCACCCGCGCCAGCGTCGATTTGCCGGAGCCGGACGGCCCCCTGACGCCCATGGCGACGCCGGGCGGAACGGTAAGCGTCACCTCGGCGAGTATCGGTTCGTCGCGCCCGGTGGCGCGGGCGGTGGCGCCCTTGAGGCGAATCTCGGCGCCACGCGTCTCGGCGGAAGTCGTGGCGCGGATGCGCTGCGGATGTTCGTCGAGCGCGCTTTCCAGTTCGCCGTATGCCTTGCAGGCAGCAACCACATCCTTCCAGACGCGCATCAGCACGTCGAGCGGAAAGGTGGCGCGCGTCATCAGCACGTTGGCGGCAATCATCGATCCGGTCGACAGTTCGCCTTGAATCACCAGAATCGCGCCAGCGGCCAGAGTGAGCGATTGCTGCATCAGACGCACGAACGTAGTGATCGAGTGCATGCGCGCCTGCGCGTCCAGCCCGCGCCGGTTCTGCGCCAGCGCGTGCAGGTGGCGGCGACGCCAGCGCGCGCGCATGTTGCCGAGCATTCCCATGGATTCGACCGCCGCCGCGTGACGCAAGCGGGAATCGAGATGGCGGGATTCCTGCCGCGACGCCTCGCTGGCGCTCTCCAGCGGTTCTTGCATGACCCGTCCGGAAACGTAGGCGACGATGGCGAGCAGCAGGCAGAAAACGACGGCGAGCCCGCCCAACGCCGGGTGCAGCAGGAACAGCACCACGACGTAGACGGGCGACCACGGCGCGTCCAGCATGGCGAACAAACCTTGTCCGGTGAGGAATTGGCGCAGTTTGGTCAGGCTGCCGAACAGGTGGTTGCTTTCCTTGCCCTGATTGCGCATCTCGAAGGCGGCGGCAAACACGCGCGGATTGAGGGTCAAATCCAGCCGCACGCCGAGCCGCACCAACAGGCGCGAGCGTACCCATTCGGAGAAGCTCATCACCGCGAGGAAAAAGAGCAGCATCATCGTCACCGCGTAGAGGGTGAAATCGCTGCGGCTCACCATGACGCGATCGAAAAGCTGCAACATGTAGAGCGTCGGCGTCAGCATCAGCACGTTGACCAGCGCGGTAAACCCGAGGCAATAAAGGAATTCGCGCTTGAAGGAGAGCAGCGTGCGGCTCAGTTCGCTCTTGCCGCGCAGGAAAGAGACGATGCGTCGCGGGAGGAAGAAGCGCCGCTTGCTCATCGTGTCGCCGCCGCCGGAGTTTTGACGTCGATGCGCGGCGGCAGCGCCGCGACCGACGCGGTCGTCAGACCACGGTCGAGCGATTGCTGCTGCGCGGCCGTGCGCGCCGCCAACTGTTGCATGGCGCGCGAGACGTCGGTGGGCGGCCCGAACGCCTTGGCCTCGCCATCGACCATGTAGAGCATCAAATCGGCCTGCGCCAACAGGTTGTTGCGATGGGTCACCACCACCACGGTCACGCCGGCGGCGCGCAGCATCCGCAGCGCTTCGGCCAGCGCCGTTTCGCCCTTTTCGTCCAGATTGGCGTTGGGCTCGTCGAGCACCACCAGACGCGGCGAGCCGTACACGGCGCGCGCCAGACCGATGCGCTGGCGCGTGCCGCCGGAGAGCGTCACGCCCTCGTCGCCCACCAGCGTGCGATAACCTTTCGGCAGACTCTTGATGAGTTTGTGCACGCCGGTGATTCTGGCGGCACGTATCACCTTCGCTTCGTCCACCTCGCCGAAGCGGGCGATGTTTTGCGCCACCGTGCCGTCGAACAGCGCCACGTCCTGCGGCAAATAGCCGATGTGCGGCCCCAGTTCTTCCTTGTTCCAGCCGTAGATGTCGACGCCGTCCAGCCGCACCGCGCCGCCCATGCACGGCCACGCTCCCACCAGCAGGTGCGCAAGGCTGGATTTGCCGGAAGCCGACGGCCCGACCACCGCCAACATCTTGCCCGGCGGCACCGAAAAGACGACGTTGCGCACCGGCGGTTTGCTCGCCGGCCCCATGCCGGGCGCGCGCGCGGTCACGTGCTCCACCGTCAGTTGTCCGACCGGCGCCGGCAGCGGCAGGCTCGGCTGACGGGGGGGAATCTTCGCCAACAAATCCTGCAGGCGGTGCATGGCCTCGCGGGCGTTGACCACGCTGCTCCAGCCCATGATGACCTGCACCAGCGGCGCCAACGCCCGACCGGCCAGAATCGACGCCATCAGCACCAGACCGGCGCTGCCGGTAAACTTTCCTTCGAGCAGCAGCCAGATGCCCAAGCCGAGCATCGCCGAGCTCGACACCAGTTGGACGTACTTCGACAGCGTCGTGAACACCGAAGCGCGGTCGGAAGCGAGCGCCTGCAAAGAGAGCAGTTCCTTTTGGATCTTGAGCCAGCGTTGGCGCAGCCCTTCGCCCATGCCCATCGCCTGCACCACCTCGCCGTTGCGTAGCGAGGCGTCGACGAAATTCTGCGCCACGTAAGACTGCGTGTTGGCTTTCGCCAGCGGCGCGCCGGAGGACTGCTTGTTGAAGAAGGCAATCGCGCCCTGAATCGCCGCGCTCACCAACCCGAACCAGCCCAGCATCGGGTCGATCCAGAAAATCACCCCGACCAGCAACAGCGCCATCGGAATATCGAGCAACCCCGCCATCACGTTGCTGCTGACGAAATCGCGCACGGTGCCGAAGTCGCGCAAACCGATCTGCCCCAGATTGCGCGCGCCGTGCAGGTTGGCGAGAAAGACCGCGTCGTACACCCGCTCGCCGAGCGCGCCGTCGAACCCTTCCGCCGCCTGCCGCAGCACGCCCTGCCGCGCCCACTCCAGCGTTTCGAGCACCACGTAGGCCAGCAGCAACAGCAGCGTCAGCATGGCGAGCGTCATGTAGCTGCGACTGTTCACCACGCGGTCGTACACCTGCAGCATGTAGGCGGGCGGCATCAGCATCAGAAACCCGATGGCGGCGCTGAACAGCCCGGCGCGAACAAAAGCGGGCTTCTGTCGCAGCAAGGCTTGTTTCACTTCCGGGTTCGGGGATTGCACCGCCATTATCTACAATTCCAAATAAATAACCTGTTCGCCGAATCGCTTCATTCTACAGAAAATACGCTTCTATCCCGGTTGGTGACATCTCGTAACAGAATCGACCGTATATATTAGTGTATGGGCAATATAACAGGTTCACCGGACAACAAAAAAGCCAACCCGCGTCGGGTTGGCTTTTCATTGAAAAATCGGAATTGGAACTCAAGCAGGCAATCGCCTGCGCGCCTTACCGCGCCTGCGCGACAGCGGAGAATGCCGGCGTCGCGGGCGCATCGTCGTCGCCGCCGAGGGAGGAAGTGGCAAACGCCACCAGCGCGGCGGCGAACAGGACACAGACAAGACGTAACGCTACATCGCTCATGACACGCTCCACACGTCCGACGCGCTGGGCGTGCCCTTTTTCCCCGATCGGACGATTCGTTTCTCCTCCCTCTCCTTTTGGATTGAATCCTACGCTCGCAGAGCGGGTAATTCAGCGGCAGTTTGTCACATCTAAAAAAATATCCTCAATAAAAACATATAGTTGAACAGCATCGCCAGCTTACCCGTCGCGCCTATGACCGTGGCGGGTCGAGCGTGAGATGGCGACTGTAGAAATCGGCCGGACGCTCGCTGTGGCGGCTGATGTTGAGCAGGGTGGCGCTTGGCAGTTCGCGGCGCAGCAGGTCGAGGGTGGCGGAGAAGTCGTGCGCCTCGAAGGCGTCGGCGGCTTCCTCGATGAACACCCATTGCGGGCGTTGCAGGAACAGGCGCGCCAGACCCAGACGCTGCTGGACGCGTTGCGGCAACACCCTCGCCCAGTCCTCGGCGTCGTCGAGCCGCGATTGCAGCCAGCCGATGCCGGCGCACTCCAGCGCCCAGCGCAGCACCGATTCCTCGTACTGGGCGCCGACGTAGGGATAGGCCAACACCTCGCGCAGAGGGCCGGCGTGCAGATAAGGGTATTGCGGCGCGAAGACGATTTCGCGCCCGTGCGGCAGCAGCACTTCGCCGTGACCCCACGACCACAGGCCGGCCACCGCCTTGAACAGCGCCAGCGTCGCGGCGGGGTCGCCGGTGATCAGGACGCGCTCGCCGTGGCGCACGGTGAGGTTGAAATTCTGCAGCAACGGCTGGCCGGTGGCGCTGTCGAGAAAGAGATGGCGAATTTCCAGTTCCGCCCGTTGCGAGCGGTGCAGTTCGATGCGGCGTTCGCCGTGACCTTTCTCGCGGTCGGCGCGCTCCAACTGCCGCATGTCGTCGCGAAAACTCATGATGCGGTCGACCGAAGCGCGGCAGCGCGCGATTTCGCCGAGATTGTCGATTGGCCACGACAGTGCCGAGGTCAGACGCTGGAAGGCTTGCGCCGCCTGCATCAGGAAGCCGAGGCTCATCGCGCCGGCGATGTATTGCGGCGCCGCGATCAGGATGGGGAACACCGGCAGCAGCGTGCCGTAGCCGGTGGAGAACGAGACGATGCCGAGATAGGCGAGGGTCTGGCGGTTCCAACCCACGCCGACGTCGCCGAACAGGCGGTTGGCGCGGCGGCGCTCGCACTGGCCGCCGTGCAGCAGCGCCACCGCCTCGGCGTGCTCGCGCACCTGCGCCAGACCGAAGCGCAGGTTGGCTTCCACGGTTTGCAGGCGGTTGGTGGCGCGCACCAGCGGGCGGCCGAGCATCATGCCGCACAGCGCCCCGACGCCGGCGTAGAGAAACGCCACCGGCACCATGTAGCCGGGCACGGAAATGTCGGTGCCCGGCAGCGTGGCGCTGCCGGAGACGCTCGACAGAATGTCGATGAAGCTGCCGAGTATCAGCACCGAGAACAACAGCGAATGCCCGAGCGCGATCGAAACTTCGGTGGCGATTTTCACGTCCTCGGCGATGCGTCCGTCGGGGTTGTCGTGCTCGCCGCCGATGAGTTGCAAGCGGTAGTGATTGGAGCGCGCCAGCCATTGATCGAGCAACAAGCCGGTCATCCAGCGCCGCCAATCCAGTTGCAACCAGCGTTTGACGTGCAGATGCAGCGCCGTCACCGCCATCGTAAGAATGAAAATGAGCAGAAAGATCAGCACCAGCCGCGCCAGCACGTCGAGCAGGCGGTCTTCGAGGGCGTCGAACAAATCGCGGTTCCAGTAGCTGATCCAGATCGCCAGCGCCACCTGCGCTACGGTGAGCGTCACCAGCAACAGCACCGCGCCGCGCACCCACCAGCGGTTGTCGTCGTTGTTCCAGTATTCGAGCGCCAGCCGCACGAAACGGCGCCCGTTATGCGGCGGCGGCGCGTCGGGCGGCGCGGCGACGTTGGCGTCAGCGCTCATCGCGCGCCATCCCGGCGGCGATGCGCGCCGCCCCTTTCAAACCCAAAGCATCGTCGCGCACCACGTAAAGCGGTATGCGCGCCAGCACCTCGCCCATCTCCGGATGGTCGCGGAAAACTTCCACCACTTCGGGCGCGAGCAGGAACGGCAACACGCGCGGCGCGATGCCGCCGGAGATATAAATGCCGCCGCGCGGCAGCAAGGTGAGCGCGACGTTGGCGGCCGCTTGCGCCAACAGCGTAGCGAACAGGCGTAGCGCTTCCGCCGCGCGCGCTTCGCCGGCCAGCGCGGCGGCGCCGATGGCGGGGGCGTCGAGCGTGAGCGCCGCGTCGGGCGGCAACCCGGCGACGAAGCGATAAAGGCGTTCGATGCCGCGCCCGCACAGCAAGGTTTCGCTGCTGACGCGGCCGTGATGGGCGAGCAACGCCCCGGCGAGCGCCAGTTGGCGCGCGTCGCGCGGCGCGAAATCCGCCAGCCCGCCCTGACTGGGCAGCACCCGCGGGTCGTCCAGCGCGCCGACGAGCGCCGCCATGCCCAAGCCGGTGCCGGGGCCGATCAGCGCTCGCACGCCTTCGGGTTGCGGTTCGCCGGCCTGCAACACCACCAAACCGTCGGCGGCGAGATCGGCCAAGCCATGCGCCTGCGCGGCAAAATCGTTGATCAGCCGCACTTGCGCGATGCCGAAACGCGCCGTCAGCGCGTCGGCGTCCACGACCCACGGCAAGTTGGTCATGCGGATGCGGCGACCTTTCACCGGCCCGGCTATCGCCAGACAGGCGGCCACCGGCGCAGCGGCGTCGGCGAGAAAATCTTCCAGCAGCGCCTCGAACCCGGCGTAATCGGCGCAACGCGCTTCATGGCGACGTTCGGCCTGCCACTGCCCTTGGCGCGCGCGCGCCAGCAGCAGCCGCGCGCGCGAGCCGCCGATGTCCGCCGCCAGAACGATGCGTTCGTTTTCGTTTCGCATGGCGCGAATGTATCAGTTCACGACAAGGCTGACTTGCATGCCGGGAGCGCCCGTCGCCATGAATTCTTTCATTCTGCGGCGAATCGCGAGTAACGAAACCGACTAATGCTTCACGGCGTCGCCACCAAAAATGACCTTGCCCGATACATTTCACACACTATCGCCGGGCGCGGTCTTGAATAATCCGGTTTATCAAGGAAGCAAGGCTGCGACGTGGAGCGGAGCATGGTTCTCAACTCGGGGAAAACTCTCAATTTCAAAGTCTCCCTGTTTTTCGTCTCCGTCTCGATCATGCTGGTCGTCGCCCTGACCGGCATCAGCCTCTACGCCTTCCGGGTTTTCTCCATCAACACCTCCACCGAGCATTTGCGCACCGCCGCCGAAATCGCCCGCGTGCATCTGACCGAGGCGATGATCACCGGGGTGATCGACCAGCGGCAAAACTTCCTGCTGCGCCTGTCGGAAGTGCAGAACCTCAAGACCGCCCGCGTAGTGCGCTCGCCTCTGGTCAACGAGCAATTCGGCGCCGCGCGCAAGGGCGAATACCTGCCCGATGAAATCGAAAAGAAAGTGCTGGAAACCGGTCAGGCGCAATTCGACACCTCCGAAAACAACGGCGAAGTCATCTTTCGCGGCACCATCCCTTACATCGCCAGCAACGAGGGCAGCCCCAATTGTCTGGAATGCCACGCCGTGCCGGCCGGCTCCGTGCTCGGCGCGGTGACGATGACGATGACGATCACGGCGACGCGTCACAATGCCATCATCACGGTCATGAGCATCATCGGGGTGGTAATCGCCTCGCTCGCCGTGTTGTTCGTGGCGCTCTATTTCCTGCTGCACCCGATTTCCATCACCGCCAGCGCCATCGAGCGCGCGGTGCAAAACGCCATCGAAGGCAATTTCAAAAACCGGCTGGAAAAGAAAACCGACGACGAAATCGGCCAGATCGCCACCGACATGAACCGCCTGCTGAAATTCCTCGACGCGGGTCTGAACAAAATCAACGGCTACATTTCGCAGTTGATCGTCAGAAAACCGGCGCCGGGCGAAAATCTGCTGCTCGCCTCCATCGACATGGTGGAACATCTGACGCAAATCTCGCAATTCAAATCCGCCATTGAGGAAGACGACGCCAAAATCGACGTCTATCGCCGCCTCATCACCACCATCAACGGGCGCTTCTTCAAAGGCACGGGCGAATTTTCCATCTTCGAGGTTTCCAGCGACGGCAGCGAACTGCATCCGGTGTTGCTGCACGGTAAAAACGAAACGCCCTGTCGCTGGTGCCAAAAGAAAATCCTGCTCGAACCGAAGCATTGTCGCGTCTTCCACACCGCGCATTCCATCAACGGCATCGTCCAACCCGACATTTGTTACAACTTCAAGCAGGAAGGCGACGCCGAGCAGGAGGAGGACGTGCTCAGCCGCCGGCAGCAAATCGCCCGCGCCCAGTTGCAACGCCGCCTGCGCGTGAACGAGAAGGATGCGCCGGATGCCGCGCGCCAACCCGAAGCCGTCGCGGAAGTCGTCGCGCCGGTCAAGCGTTATCCGCTCTGTTTCCCCATCCTCAAGTCGGGCGCGGTCGGCAGCATCGTCCAGATCGTGGTCAGGGAGGACGAGTGCGAGCATATCCTCGCCGCCTTGCCCTACATCCGCGTTTACCTAGCCGATGCCGCGCCGGTGCTGGAAGTGCGCCGCCTGATGGAAACCCTGCGCGATTCCTCGCTGCGCGACCCGATGACCGGGCTGAACAACCGGCGCTTTCTGGAGGAATACATCGACACGCTCACCGCCAACGTGCGCCGCAAACAAACCCATGTCGCCATCCTGATGCTCGACCTCGACCACTTCAAAATGGTCAACGACACCTACGGCCACGACACCGGCGACGCGGTGCTCAAGACCGTGGCCAGCGTCATCAAGAATTCGGTGCGCACCTCCGACATCGTGGTGCGCTACGGCGGCGAGGAATTCCTCGCGGTGCTGCAGGAAACGACCATTCAGGCCGCCCTGATCGTGGCGGAAAAAATCCGCTCCGCGGTGGAGAAACTGTCGTTCACCCATGGCGGCGTGGCGCTGAAAAAAACCATTTCCATCGGCGTCGCCGACTTCCCCGGCGACAGCGCGACTTTCTGGCAAGCGGTTAAATTCGCTGACGTGGCCCTGTATCATGCGAAAGAAGCCGGACGCAACCGCGTCCTGCATTTCTCGCGCGACATGTGGTCAGACAATCAGGAATATTAACCATGCCCTCGATCGAACCCATCGAACTCGCCCAATCGCCCAACGGCCCTCTCGTTCTTCTCCCCGCTCTCGCCAACCGCCACGGACTCATCACCGGCGCCACCGGCACCGGCAAAACCGTCACCCTGCAAAGGATGGCGGAAGGGTTTTCGCGCATCGGGGTGCCGGTGTTTCTGGCCGACGTGAAGGGCGACCTCTCCGGCATCGCCGCACCCGGACAGACCTCGACCAAATTCCAGCAAAGGCTGGAATCGTTGAAGATTGCCGACTGGGCGCCGAGCGCCTTCCCCGCCGTGTTCTGGGACGTGTTCGGTCAGGGCGGCCACCCGGTGCGCGCCACCATCTCCGACATGGGGCCGATCCTGCTCGCGCGCCTGTTGAACCTCAACGACACTCAGGCCGGCGTGCTGCAACTGACGTTCAAAATCGCCGACGACCAAGGTTTGCTGCTGCTCGACCTCAAAGACCTGCGCGCCATGATGCAGTTCATCGGCGAGAACGCCAGCAAGCTCACGGTGGAATACGGCAACGTCTCCGCCGCCTCGGTCGGCGCCATTCAGCGCAATCTGCTGGTGCTCGGCGAACAGGGCGGCGACACCTTCTTCGGCGAGCCGATGCTCGACATCGCCGACCTGATGCAGACCGACGCCGACGGACGCGGCGTGGTCAACGTGATGGCGGCGGAAAAGCTCATGCTGCAACCGCGCCTCTACTCCACTTTCCTGCTCTGGCTGCTCTCGGAACTGTTCGAGCAACTGCCCGAAGTCGGCGACCCCGACAAGCCCAAACTGGTGTTCTTCTTCGACGAGGCGCATCTGCTGTTCAATGAAGCCTCGCCGGCGTTGCTGGAGAAAATCGAGCAGGTGGTGCGGCTGATTCGCTCCAAGGGCGTCGGCGTCTATTTCGTCACCCAGAACCCGCTCGACGTGCCGGACACGGTGCTCGGCCAGCTCGGCAACCGCGTGCAGCACGCCCTGCGCGCCTTCACGCCGCGTGACCAGAAAGCGGTGCAGACGGCGGCGCAAACCCTGCGCGCCAACCCGGCGTTCGACGCCGCCACCGCGATTACCGAACTGGGGGTGGGCGAAGCGCTGGTTTCCTTCCTCGACGAAAAAGGCCGCCCCAACGTGGTCGAGCGCGCCTTCATCCTGCCGCCCTCGTCGCGCATCGGCCCATTGAGCGCCGAGGAACGCAGCGCCGTCATCAAGTCGTCGCTGCTCTACGGGCACTATGAGCAGGCGATAGACCGGGAATCCGCCTACGAGAAGTTGAAGGCGCGGCCAGCGGAAGCGCCCGCAGCGCCTCCCGCCTCCACCCAACGCGCACCGCAAGCGCAGCAAGCCCCGGCTCCCGAACAGGGCGACGGCGGCGGTCTGCTAGGCGGTCTGGGCGGCGTGCTCGGCGGTATTCTCGGCGGCGGCGCCACGACGCGCAAAAGCAGCAACCGTCAAAGCGTCGGCGAAGCGATGGTGAAATCGGCGGCGCGCAGCATCGGCTCGCAAGTCGGCGGCGCCATCATTCGCGGCGTGCTCGGTTCGCTCCTGAAGAAATAAAAAGGGCGGCCACAAGGGCCGCCCTTCGCGTTGGCAATCCTCCGCATTCGACTCAGACGACGGCGCGGTTGTCTTCCTCCTCGTCGTCGTAATCGTCGTCGCGGTCGTCGATGTCCGCATCGACATCCTCTTCCTCGTCCTCGTCGTCATCGAGGTTTTCGCTCAGACGCACGCTCTTGGCGACGATGCCCTTCTCGCCGCGCGAGGTGATGAAGGTCACGCGGTCGTCGTAACGCAGATCGTCGATGCCGACGTCGATGAGGTCGCTGGCATGGAAGAAATAATTGTCGGTGCCGGTGAGCGGCTTGATGAAGCCGTAACCCTTGCCGGCAATCAGATTGACGATGGTGCCTTCGCACTCGATGCCTTCGACGAAATCGGACGGCACGGCGCGCGGCCCCTCGCGGTGGCTGGAGCGCCATTCCCAATCGCCGGGGCCGGTTTGCGGCAGGAACAGGTTGTCGATCAACTGGTCGTGGCGGCGGGCGCGGTCGTCGATTAGCGGCTTCATCAGCACCGGATAGTTCACGCGGTCGATGAGTCCGGTCGACACCTGCGTACGCATGGTGCGACCGTCTTCGCGCTCGTATTCGAACTCCCAGCCGAGCAGCATGACGCGCGCGCCCAGGGTGTTGAGCTTGCGCACCAGCGGCACGAAATCGCCGTCGCCGGTGATGAGCACGCAAACGTCGTAGCCCTTGAGACTGGTCATTTCATAGGCTTCGAGCGCCAGCCACACGTCGATGCGCTTTTCCTCGTAGGAGCCGTCCGGCCGCGAGGCCAGATGTTGCTGGAAAAGCGCGATGTCGGCACGGGTGAGCGCGTCCTCGAACACGCGGTCGGAGAACAGGCGATCCTGTTCCGCAGCCTGCTGCGCGGTCAATCTCCCCTGAAAATACGTCGCGTCGACGATCTGGCAACGGCTGGCGGCGATGCCTTCGCGCTGCGCGACCTCGGCGACGATGAAATCGTGCACGCCACGAAACGACAAACGGGCGCGCCGTTCATGTTGATAGAGGTAATAGCTGCTGACCTTGAAGAAGTAAGCGCCATCGTAGAACACCGCTATACGGCAAATGTCTTTCTCTCGCATTTGTGTTTACCTACCAAAAAAAACTGCAATACAGCCGGCTTCCTCCCTCCGGCCAACAATTCCGTCCGGTTTACCCCCTCCCGAACGGCCCAACAACACCGTCAAAATCTTCCCGCGACGCTAGAGGCGCCGCCAACTCGTTCCTCCGGGGCCATCTTCCAGCACGACGCCGGCGGCGAGCAACTCGGCGCGCAGACGGTCGGCGGTGGCGAAATCGCGCCCCTTCTTGGCCGCGGCGCGCGCGGCGATGCGCGCTTCGATGGTCGCGGCGTCCAGCCCGCCCGCGCCGCTGTCGCCCTGCAGAAACGCCTGCGACTCGCGACCCAACAAACCCAACACGCCCGCAAGCGCCCGCACCTGTCCGGCAAGTTCAACGCTGCCGCGCCGGTTGGCCTCGGCGGCGAGATCGAACAGTACCGCCAACGCCTCGACGGTATTGAAATCTTCGTCCATCGCGGCGCGAAATCGTTCCCCCCACGGACTCGACCAGTCGACCGCCGGAGTCGTCGCCACCGGCACGTCCTTGACCGCGACGTAGAGCCGGGTCAGCGCCTGCCGGGCGTCGTCGAGATGCACGTCGGAATAATTGAGCGGGCTGCGGTAATGCGCGCGCAGGATGAAGAAGCGCACCACCTCGGCGTCGTATTTGGCCAGCACGTCGCGGATGGTGGTGAAGTTGCCGAGCGACTTGGACATCTTCTCGTCGTCGACGCGCACGAAGCCGTTGTGCATCCAGTAATTGACGAAGCGGCAGCCGTGGGCGCCCTCGGACTGCGCGATTTCGTTCTCGTGGTGCGGAAACTGGAGATCTTGCCCGCCGCCGTGGATGTCGAAATGGGCGCCGAGCAGTTTCGAGGCCATCGCCGAGCACTCGATATGCCAGCCCGGACGGCCACGCCCCCACGGGGAATCCCATTTTGCTTCTTCCGGCTCGTCGTCCTTGGCGCGCTTCCACAGCACGAAATCGAGCGGATCGTTCTTGTCGTCGACCACGTCCACGCGCTCGCCGGCGCGCAGTTCGTCGATGGATTTGCCGGAGAGGCGGCCATAAGAAGGAAAACTGCGCACCGCGTAGCACACGTCGCCGTTGGCGGCGACGTAGGCAAGCCCTTTCTTTTCCAGTTCGGCGATCAGCGCCAGCATGTCGGGGACGAACTCGGTGGCGCGCGGCTCGAAATCGGGGCGCTGCACGCCGAGCGCGTCGGCGTCCTCGTGCATGGCGGCGATGAAGCGGTCGGTGAGGGCGCGTATCGGTTCGTTGTTTTCTTTGGCGCGGCGGATGATTTTGTCGTCGATGTCGGTGATGTTGCGCACGTAGCGCACATCGAAGCCACTGACGCGCAGCCAGCGCACCACCATGTCGAACACTACCATGACCCGCGCGTGACCGAGGTGACACCAGTCGTACACCGTCATGCCGCAGACGTAGATATTGACGCGGCCTGACTCGATGGGGTTGAAGACTTCCTTGGCGCGGCTAAGAGTATTGTGAATCGTGAGCATGAAGACTGTTTTTTCTAAAACCCCGCCCTCATCAGGACGGGTGAACTGCAATCGTTTTGAGCAATCAGGACTTGTTGTTAGAATCCAGCGTTCCGGTGGCGCGGAAAAACTGGAGCAGTATATCACGCGGCTTTTCCCGCTCCGGCAAAATCCCGCTCTATTCAACCCATTGCAGCTTTCCATCACGCTCATGATTCGACATCTCGCAGCCACTCTGGCGCTGAGCTTCGCCGCTCTCGCCGCGCACGCCGCCAATCCGCAGGTGGAACTCAAGACCAACAAAGGCGACATTGTGCTCGAACTCGACGCCGAACTCGCTCCCAAGACGGTGGCCAATTTCCTGCAATACGTGAAATCCGGCCAATACGACGGCACGATTTTCCACCGAGTCATCGACGGCTTCATGATTCAGGGCGGCGGCATGGACAAGGACATGAACGAGAAGCCGACGCGGGCGCCAATCGAAAACGAGGCGCAAAACGGCCTCAAGAACACTCGCGGCACCGTGGCGATGGCGCGCACCAGCGCGCCACATTCGGCGACGGCGCAGTTCTTCATCAACGTCGCCGACAACGCCTTCCTCGATTATCCGGGGCAGGACGGTTGGGGCTACGCCGTGTTCGGCAAGGTCGTCCTCGGTCAGGACGTGGTGCAGAAAATCGCCAAACTGCCGACGCGCAACGTCGGTCCGCACGGCAACGTGCCGACCGAGGCGGTGATCATCGAATCGGCGCGCGTGCTCGAACTGCCGCCCGAACCGGAATCCGAACCCGCACCGCCGGTCAAACCCGAAAAGCCGGCCGCCAAACCGGCGCGCAAGAAATAACCCCCACCACGGAGCGGCGCAATGCCAGTCAAACTGCATACCAATCACGGCATCATCACTCTCGAACTCGACGCCGACAAGGCCCCGATCACGGTCGAGAACTTCCTCACCTACGTGAACGACGGCCACTACGACGACACCGTGTTCCACCGCGTCATCGACAACTTCATGATTCAGGGCGGCGGCTTTCAGCCCGGCATGAAGCAGAAACCGACCCGCGACCCAATCAAGAACGAAGCCGACAACGGCTTGAAGAACGCGCGCGGCACCATCGCAATGGCGCGCACCAACGAGCCGCATTCGGCGACGGCGCAGTTCTTCATCAACGTCGTCGACAACGATTTTCTCGACTACCGCTCCCCGACGCCGCAAGGCTGGGGTTATTGCGTGTTCGGGAAAGTCATCGACGGTCTGGAAGTGGTCGACAGGATTCGCAAGGTCGCCACCGGCAACAAAGGCTTCCATCAGGACGTTCCCACCGAAGACGTCGTCATCGAGCGCGCCGAGGTCGTCTGAGGTCATGAGCGGCGAAACGGCCAAACCGGATTCGTTCCCCGACGCGCAACTGCCGGCGCTCTTCATCGCCGACATCCATCTCACCGCCGAGCGTCCGCGCACGGCGGAAGCCTTTTTCGCCTTTCTTGCCGGCCCGGCGCGCGCGGCCGGCAGCCTGTTCATTCTTGGCGACCTGTTCGACTACTGGGTCGGTGACGACGACGATTTGCCGTTCAACCGCGAGGTTTGCGACGCCCTGCGCGCCGCCTCGGCCGAGACGGCGATTCATTTCATCCCCGGCAATCGCGATCTGCTCGCCGGCGAAGGTTTCGCCCGCCGCGCCGGAGTGGAACTGCTCCCCGATCCCGCCACCCTGCAATTCGGCGAACGCACGCTGGTGCTCTCGCACGGCGACGCGTTCTGCACCGACGATCACGCCTATCAGGCTTATCGCCGTCAGGTGCGCGACCCTGCCTGGCAAGCCGGTTTTCTCGCCCAACCGCTGGCGACGCGGCGCAAGATCGTCGCCGGCGTGCGCGCGCAAAGCGAGGCCGCCAAGCAGGAAAAGCGCAGCGAAATCATGGACGTCAATCCGGAAGCGGTCGCCAATCTGCTGCGCACGCACGGCTACCCGACCATCATTCACGGTCATACGCACCGTCCGGCGCGTCACGCCTATCTGCTGGACGGACACCGCTGCGAGCGCCACGTGCTCGCCGA
>JAISSY010000018.1 GCA_031272995.1 Azoarcus sp. | reverse complement strand
GCGGCGGGGTTGATTGGGCATACGCAGCCGCGGCGGTTGGCGGCGCGGGCGACGGCGGGGAGGATTGCGCAGGAATTGGGTTCGCCGTTGGGCGAGGCGGTGGGGTACAAGATTCGCTTCACCGACCGCACCAGCGCGGCGAGCTACGTCAAATTGATGACCGACGGCATCCTGCTCGCGGAAACGCAGGGCGACCCGACGCTTTCGGCTTACGACACCATCATCATCGACGAAGCGCACGAACGCTCGCTCAACGTCGACTTTCTGCTCGGCTACCTCAAGACGCTGCTGCCGCAACGGCCCGATTTGAAGCTCATCGTCACCTCGGCGACGCTCGACGCCGAACGCTTCGCGCGTCATTTCGCCGACGCGAAGGGGGAGCCGGCGCCGGTCGTCGAGGTTTCCGGGCGGCTTTACCCCATCGAGACGCGCTACCGGCCCGTGATGGAGGACGACACCGACGACGGCGAGGCGCGCCCGATGCGTGGCAAAGGCGGCGAGCGCGACGGTGCGGCGCGGCGGCGGCGCGATTTGTACGACGCGCTCACCGACGCCGTGGACGAGGCGCAGCGTTGCGGGCCGGGCGACGTGCTGGTGTTTCTGCCCGGCGAGCGCGAGATACGCGAGGCCGCGCAGGCGCTCGCCAAGACGCGGCTGCTGGCGGGCACGGAGATTCTGCCGCTGTTCGCGCGGCAGTCGGCGCAGGAGCAGGGGCGGGTTTTCGCGCCCTCCAACGGGCGGCGGGTGGTGCTGGCGACCAACGTGGCGGAAACCTCGCTTACCGTGCCGGGAGTGCGCTACGTGGTCGATACCGGGCTGGCGCGCATCAAACGCTATTCGCCGCGCAACAAGGTCGAACAACTGCGCATCGAGAAAATCTCGCAGGCGGCGGCGCAGCAGCGCGCCGGACGTTGCGGACGGGTGGCGGACGGCGTTTGCCTGCGCCTCTACGACGAGGACGACCTCCAACGCCGCCCGCCGCATACCGACCCGGAAATCCTGCGCTCGTCGCTGGCCGGCGTCATCCTGCGCATGAAGGCGCTCGGTCTGGGCGCGGTGGAAGATTTCCCCTTCATCGACCCGCCCGGTTCAAGGCTCATCGGCGACGGCTACGCGCTGCTGGCCGAATTGGGCGCCATCGACGACGAAGGCGACGAGGCGGCGCGCCAACTCACCCCCATCGGTTTGGAACTCGCCAAACTGCCGCTCGACCCGCGCATCGGACGCATGATGCTGGCGGCGCGCGAACGCGGGGCGCTTGCCGAAGTGCTGGCGATTGCCGCCGCGCTGTCGGTGCAAGACCCGCGCGAACGCCCGCAGGATTCGCCCGGCGCGGCGGAGCAGGCGCACGCGCAATTTCGCGGCGCGGAGCAGGACAGGCAATCGGAATTCCTCTGGTATTGGCATCTGTGGAAGGCGTGGGGCGAGGTGCAGCGCCACGAATCCGGCAACCGGCAGAAACAGTGGTGCCGCAAGAATTTCCTCTCGTATTTGCGAATGCGCGAATGGCGCGACGTGCATGGGCAGTTGCACGCGCTCTGCGTCGAGCACGGCTGGAAGGTGAACACCGCCCCGGCCAATTACGAAGCCATCCACAAATCGCTGCTCGCCGGGCTGCTCGGCAACATCGGCTGCAAGGCCGAGGACGCCAGCGGGCCACAGACCGGCAGCTATCTCGGCGCGCGCGGCATCCGCTTCTGGCCGCATCCGGGGTCGATGCTGGCGAAAAAGGCAGGCAAATGGATAGTCGCCGCCGAGCAGGTGGAGACTTCGCGCCTGTTCGGGCGCTGTCTGGCGCGCATCGAGCCGGAGTGGGTGGAGGAAGTCGGCGGCCATCTCATCCGTCGGCAGGTGTTCGAGCCGCACTGGTCGAAAGCCGCCGGCGCGGTGCGGGCGTGGGAGCGCGGCGTGCTCTACGGGCTGACGATTTGGCCGCGTCGCGGCGTGCCCTACCGCGACGTCGACCCGGCGCTGTGCCGCGAACTGTTCATCCGGCAAGGGTTGGTGGCGGGCGAAATCGCCGAAGGGCCGGCGCGGCACATGGCTTTCCTCGCCCACAACCGCCGCCTCGTCGCCGAAATCGAACGCCTCGAACACAAGACGCGCCGCCCCGACGTGCTGGTCGACGAGACGCTCATCGAAGCCTTCTATGACGACAAAATTCCTGCCGACGTGCTCGACCTCGCCGGCTTCGAGCGTTGGCGCAAAGTGGCCGAGAAGGGTGCGCCGAAGCTGCTGTTCCTCACCCGCGAACAACTGATGCGCCACGACGCCGGCGGCGTCACCAGCGAACGCTTTCCGCCCACGCTCGACGTGCTTGGGCAGGCGCTCAAGCTCGACTACCTGCACGAGCCGGGCGCCGCCGACGACGGCGTGACGCTCACCGTGCCGCTGGCGATGCTGAACCAGATTCCGGCGCAACGTTGCGAATGGCTGGTGCCGGGGCTGCTGGAAGAAAAAGTGACGGCGCTGATGAAGACCGTGCCGCAGAAAATCCGCCATCGCCTGCAACCGCTCGCCGAGAGCGCGGCGGATTTCCTCGCGGCGCTGGAGGCGGGCGAGGTCGATGGCGACGCGCCGCTCCTGAAGGCGCTGCAAGGCTTCATCGAGGAGCGCGTCGCGCTCAAGCTGCCGCTGGAGAGCTTCCGCCCGGAAAACCTGCGTCCGCATTGCTTCATGAATTTCCGCGTCGTCGACGAGCACGGGCGTGTGTTGGGGCAGTCGCGGCAGTTGAACGAATTGCGGGCGCGGTTGAAGGAGCAGGTGGCGGCGCGTTTCGAGACGGCGACGCTTGCTCCCGTCAGCGCGCGAGAGGAGAAAATCGAAGCGATGCCGCGTGCGAATTCAGGCATCACCGCATGGACGTTCGGTGCGCTCCCCGAACTCCTCGAAGTCAGCATCGACGGGCGCGAAGTCATCGGCTTTCCCGCCCTGCACGACGACGGCGACAGCGTGTCGCTGCGCCCTTACGACACCCCGGAAGAAGCGGCGCGCGTGCATCGCAGGGGGCTGACGCGCCTGTTCGCGCTGGCGCTCAAGGAGCAGGTGAAGGCGGTGCAACGCCTGCCGGGACTGCGCGAACTGGCGCTGCAATACCGCGATTTCGGCAACGAAGCCGAATTGAAGGCGCGTCTCGTTGACGCCACCCTGACGCGCTGCTGCCTCGCCGACCCGCTGCCGACCGACGCCGACGCCTTCGCGCGCCGCTGTCAGGAAGCGCGCCCGCGCATCGCGCTGGTCGCGCAGGAATTCATGCGTCTAGCCGCGCAACTCTCTCTCGATGCCGCCGCGCTCGACAAACGTCTCGCCGCGCTCGCCAAAGCTTTTCCCGACGCGGTAGCCGACGTGCGTGCGCAGGTGAAGGCGCTGCTGCCGCCCGACTTCCTCACCGCTTTCGAATGGCAGCGCCTCGCCCATTTCACGCGCTACCTCAAGGCGGCGACGCTGCGCCTCGACAAGCTGCGCGACGACCCCAAGCGCGACGCCAAGCTGATGGCGGAATGGCAGGCGCTCGCCGTCGCATGGCAACGCGAAACCGCCGCCCGTCGCCGCGCCGGCGTCGACGACCCCGAACTGGAGAATTTCCGCTGGCTGCTCGAAGAACTGCGCGTCGGGCTTTACGCGCAGGCGCTCAAGACGCCGATGCCGGTGTCGGTGAAACGATTGCAGAAGATATGGGACAACCGTCCCAAATGACGCCACTGGCTCCGGTGTAAAATCCGCCCGCTGCATCCCCGACAGGAAAAACATCATGGCAAAACCCTACACCTCCGAATTCACCGTCTTCATGCGCGACTGGCTCGAAAAGCATCCCGAGGAGCGCGACGTGCGCCGCACCGGGCGCGCGCTGTGGTGGGATCGCCCGCAAGACGACGAAGAACGCGCCCGTTACGCCGCCAGCGCCGTGCCGCGAAAGCCCTATTACTACGACATTCTCCACTAGCGAGCGATGAACCGACGCCAACGCCTCGCCGTCCGCCTGTTGGCGCTCGCAATGAGCGTGGCGGTCGTCGCGCCGGTCGGGGCGCAGGAAGCGACCGACTGGTTCTCCCCCGGCGAGGTCGGGGTTCCGGCGGCGGACGCCTATGTGCGGGCAATTACCTTGCAACGGCAAGGCATGTCTACGGAGGCGCTCGCCGTGTTCGACGAAATCGTTGCCCGTTACGGCAACGACGAGCGTCCGTCGTCGCAGGCGAGCGTAGCGATGGCGTTTTTCGGCAAAGCCCGCCTGCTGGCCGATTTGGGCGAACACGACGCCGCCGTCGCCGCCTACGATCAGGTGATTCGTCGCCACTATTACGAAGAATCGCTGTCGCTGCGCCAACTCGTTTTCCGCGCCATGCTCGAAAAGGCGCGTCTGAGCGCGCGACCGCAGGACAAAATCGGCGTCTACGACGAAATCGCCGTCCGCTTCGGCAACGACGAACGCCCCGGCATGCGCGCGTGGGTGGTCGACGCGCTCAACGACAAGGCGACGCTGCTCGCACGGCAGGGACGACTCGACGAGGCGCTCGCCGTGTACGACGAAATCGAGGCTCGCTTCGGCGACGCCCTCGACCCCACCTTGCGCGAACGCGTCGCCCATGCCTGTCTCAACCGGGGCGTCACGCTTGGCGAACAGGGCATGGCGGCGCGCTCGCTCGCCGCATTCGACGACGTGGCGCAGCGTTTCGGCAAGGACGAAAGCGCCAACATGCGCGAACTGGTCGCCCGCGCCCTGTTCGACAAGGGCGTGACGCTGGCGCGCGAAGGGCGGCAACGCGAAGCGGTTAGCGTTTATGATGACGTGGAGCGCCGTTACGGCAAGGTCGACGACCCCGCGTTGCGACAGTTGACCGCCGCAGCGCGCGCCAACAGGCGTGAAGCCGCGATCCGCGCCGGAATGAGCGGCGCGAAGGGCACGAAAAGGTAATGGGACAAGAGCAAAGGAAGGGAACCATGAAAATCAACGTACGTTCGTTTATTGCCGCAAGCATCGCGGCCATCGCGCTCGTCGCCTGCGCGTCCGGGCATCTGGACGAGATTCGGCGCGTGCAGGCGGTCGGCATCCACTTCTCGCCGTGGGACAGAACCGGCGCGCCGGACATGACGCCCCACGAGCCGGTGACCGGCGGCGACGTGATTCATCCCGACAACGCCAAACTGGCGCAGGCGTTCGACGCGCGCGCACTGCTGCGCGAAGGCGAGACTCTCGCTCGCCAGCGCGAATACGATCAGGCCATCGCCCGCTTCGACGAAATCGACGCGCGCTTCGGCCAGAGCGACGACCCGGCGATCAAACGCGCCGTGGCGCGCGCCTTGTTCACCAAAGGCAACGTCATGGCATGGCGGGGCGTGCCCGAAGAAGAACGCAACGTGGCGCTCGACGCGGCGCTCGAAGTGCAGAACACGCTCGACCGCCGTTTCGGCAAGGACGGCGACCCGCTGATTAACGAGCAAATCGCCAAGTCGCTTTCCGACAAGACCGCCATCTACGTGCGCAGACGCCAACCCGAACGGGCGGTGTCGGTCGCCAACGAACTGGAACGCCGTTTCGGCGCCGAAGACAGCCCGATCTTCCGCGAAGCGAAGCTGGTGGCGCTTTCCAACAAAGGCGCGGCGCTCGGCATGCAAAGCCGGTACGGCGAAGCCATTGCCCAATTCGACGAACTCGAAAGCCGCTACGGCGCGGAAAACCGCCCCGCGATGCTCGAACTGCTCGACATGGCGCGGCACGCGCGCAAAGTGGTAGAGGGGAACCGCCCCCAGACCAACTGAGCCGACAATGGAAATACTCGTTCTCGTCGTCCTGATCGTCGTCAATGGCGTTTTCGCCATGTCGGAAATCGCGCTGGTCGCCGCCCGGCGCGCCAAGCTCGCCAAGCTGGCCGAGGACGGCGACGAATCCGCCCGCGTCGCGGTGATGTTGGGCGAGGAGCCGACGCGGTTCCTGTCCACCGTCCAGATCGGCATCACCCTGATCGGCATCCTGTGCGGCGTGGTGGGCGAATCGGCGCTCGCCGGGCCGATTTCCGGCTGGCTGCGCGAGTTGGGGCTGGAGCAACGAGCGAGCGAAATCGCCGCCACGACGCTGGCGGTGGTGCTGATCACCTATTTCTCCATCGTCATCGGCGAACTGGTTCCCAAGCGCATCGGCCAAATCAACCCGGAAAAAATCGCCCGTCTGGTGGCGCGGCCGATGTACGCGCTGGCGGTCGTCTCGCGTCCCTTCGTGCGCGCGCTCTCCGGCTCCACGTCGCTGCTGCTGCGCCTGCTCGGCCTGCGCGACGAAAAAACGCCCGGCGTCACCGAGGAGGAAATCCACGCCCTGCTCGAAGAAGGCTCCGAGAGCGGCGTGATCGAGAAAAACGAGCACGCCATGGTGCGCAACGTTTTCCGCCTCGACGACCGCCAGATCGGCTCGCTGATGGTGCCGCGCTCGGACATCGTCTGGCTCGACGCCGAACGTCCGCTGGAAGAAAACCTCGCCCGCATGGCCGAATCCGAGCACTCGCGCTTCCCGGTCTGCCGCGGCGGGCTGGAAGACATCCTCGGCATCATTTCGGCGAAACAGCTTTTCAACCAGACCCTGAAAGGCGGCGAGCCGGACATCACGCGCCAGTTGCAAAGCCCGGTCTACGTGCCGGAATCGCTCACCGGCATGGAGTTGCTCGAACAATTCCGCGCCTCCAGTTCGCATATGGTGTTCGTGATCGACGAATACGGCGAGGTGCAGGGCTTGGTGGCCTTGCAGGACGTGATGGAGGCGGTCACCGGCGAATTCCGCCCCGCGCATCAGGAAGACGCATGGGCGGTGCGGCGCGAGGACGGCTCCTTCCTGCTCGACGGCCTGATTCCGCTGCCGGAATTGAAGGATTTGCTCGAACTGAAGGAAGTGCCGGAGGAAGACAAGGGGCGCTACAACACCCTGTCGGGCATGATCATGTGGCTGCTCGGTCGCCTGCCGCGCACCGGCGACGTGATTACGTGGGAAGCGTGGCGGTTGGAGGTGGTCGACCTCGACGGCAAGCGCATCGACAAGGTGCTCGCCAGCCGGCTGGCGACGCCGGCGGAGGATGCGGCGGCGGAAACGGACGCATAAAAAAACGGACGCCGCAGCGTCCGTTTTTTCGTCTGCAACCGTGCCGCATCAATCGTCGCCGCTGAATGCGCTCAACAGGTGCAGCAGGCTGGTGAACAGGTTGTACAGCGACACGTACAGCGTCACCGTCGCCATGATGTAGTTGGTTTCGCCGCCGTTCACGATTTGGCTGGTCTCGAACAGAATCAGCCCCGACGCCAACAGCACGAAGGCCGCCGACACCGCCAGCGACAGGGTGGGCAGGTTGAAGAACAGCGCCGCCAAGCCGGCGAGGAAAGCCACCAGCACGCCCGCGAACAGAAAGCCCGCCATGAAGGAGAAATCCTTGCGCGTCGTGAGCGCGTAGGCCGAGAGCGCGAAAAAGATCACCGCCGTCGCGCCCAACGCCATCATCACCAGTTGCGAGCCGTGCGGCGTGGCGAGGAAGTACGACAGAATCGGCCCCAACGTCAGCCCCATGAAGCCGGTGAGCGCGAAAACGCAGACGATGCCGGCGCCGCTGTTGCGGAACTTGGTGGTCAGGAACAGCAGGGCGAAATAGCCGATCAGCACCAGCCAGGGCGACAGAAACGGCACCTGCAGGACGATGGCCAGCCCGGCGCACAGAGCGGAGAACGCCAGCGTCAGTCCGAGCAGGGTATAGGTGTTGCGGATGAGCTTGTTGGTCGCCAGTATCGGCGTCCCGGTGCGGTCAAGAACTTGAACGTCGTCCATCGAACGATCTCCTGATGGGTTGTCTGCGAATGCAGTGAATATGGGTGCGAAGCGAACTATATCAAGCCCTCCCCGCCAAGGCCATGCCGCTCGGCACGGCGATGGCGAGATTGTCGCTTGCCGCGCGCGGCGGGTTTCAGCGATAATCCGCAACCTTTCATCCTTGCCGGGATGGCGGAACTGGTAGACGCAGCGGACTCAAAATCCGCCGGTGGTGACACTGTAAGGGTTCGACTCCCTTTCCCGGCACCATTTGAAAATCTGTAAGAATCCGAGAAAGCCCGGAAAGCCCAATAAAATAGCGGTTTCCGGGCTTTTTTGTTTCTGCAAAGGTACGCATTTATCCGCTTGCATCGGCGAAATTTGTTGGTAACCTTGTTGGTAACTCTCCGGTTTTCACAATTTTTCGAGCAGGAGTTACCAACATGAAACTGACGGATGCCTTGGTACGCAACGCCAAACCGACCGAAAAAGACCGCAAGTTAGCGGACGGCGGGGGTTTGTTCCTGCTAGTGAAGGCGAGCGGCGGCAAATGGTGGAGACTGTCCTATCGCTACGGCGGCAAACAAAAAACCCTGTCCATAGGTGTTTATCCCGATGTTTCCCTGCGGGAAGCGCGGGAGCGACGCGACGCCGCCCGCAAAATTTTGGCCGACGGCGGAGACCCCGGCGAACATCGGAAAAAACAGAAGAAGGAGCAGGAAGAAAGGGCCGCTCATACCTTTGAAGCCGTGGCGCGAGAGTGGTTTGAAGTGTGGCGCGCCGACAAGGCAGCCGGGCAGCCTGCGAAATCATGGGCATATTTTGAAAACGACATATTGCCGTGGATAGGCAAAAAGCCCGTGAGAGAAATAACCGCGCCCGTTGCTTTGGAAGTGTTGCGGCGGATTGAAAACCGGGGGGTGAGTTCCACCGTTGTGGGGAAGGCAAAAACGCGCATTTCGCAGGTGATGCGGTTTGCCATCCAGAAAGGGCTTGCAGACCGTGACCCCTGCCCCGACTTGCGGGGAGCGTTCAAGAAAACCGAGGAAAAGCACATGGCCGCGCCTACCGAACCAGCAAAGGTGGGCGAACTGTTGCGCGCCCTCGATTCTTTCAGTGGTTCCTATGTCGTGAGCGCCGCGTTGCACCTTGCGCCGATGTTGTTCGTTCGCCCCGGCGAACTGCGCGCGATGCGCTGGCGTGAATTGGATTTGGATAAGGGCGAGTGGCGTTTCTTTGTCGGGAAAACCAAGAAAGACCATCTAGTGCCATTGCCACGCCAAGCCGTTGCAATCATTCGTGAGTTGCAGCCGATTACAGGTGATGGCGAGTATGTTTTCCGGGGGATGTTTGACCATTCCCGCCCTATGTCCAATATGACGTTAAACGTAGCGTTGCGCCGCTTGGGTTTTGATACGCAGGTGGACATTACCGCTCATGGTTTCCGGGCTATGGCGCGGACTCTGTTGCATGAAAAATTGCACTTTCCGCCAGAAATCATTGAGCATCAGCTTGCGCACAGAGTCCCCGACGCATTGGGTACGGCATACAACCGGACAAAGTTCCTCCCTGAGCGCCGCAAGATGATGCAAGTGTGGGCGGATTATTTGGACGAACTGAAAGCCGGGGGGAAAGTTATTCAGTTTCGCGGGGCGGCATAGGGCTTGCCGGGCAGGCGACGCCCTCGGCTTCCGCCGACGCCTTGCCGGGCAGGTGCCGCCCTCGGCTTTGCCGCCGCCGACACCTTGCCGGGAGGCGATGCCCTCGGCTTTGCCGCCGCGCTTCGCGGACTCGATTCCCTGTCGGGATGCTGTCGCGCTCGCTTTCCTGCCGGGCTGCCGACGCGCTCGCCGACGCCGACACCTTGCCGGGCAGGCGATGCCCTCGCCACCGCCGACGGCCAGCCGGGCAGGCGATACCCTCGGCACCGCCGACGCCTTGCCGGGGAGGCGACGCCCTCGCCATCGCCGACGCCAGCCGGTAGGCGATGCCCTCGGCTTTGCCGCCGCGCTTCGCGGACTCGATTCCCTGCCGGGATGCTGCCGCGCTCGCCGACGCCGACGCCTTGCCGGGGAGGCGATGCCCTCGGCTTTGCCGCGCGCGGGGCTTTCCTGTTGCAATACCTAACCGCGCGCCGTGCATTGCCGCCTTTTGGCTTTTCATTGTGTCGTGTATCCTTCCGCCTCACTCAATTTGATAAACATGTCGGTAGAGGTTTGACGCACTGCGCCGCGTTTGTTGGTAACTTTGTTGGTAACTGAGAAACGCAAAAAGCTAAAACCCGCGTATTTTGTGGCTTTACGGCAACAGTTCGACTCCCTTTCCCGCACCATCCCCCCTTTGTGCATCGCGGCCCTTGCGGCGTCTTGCTGTCATTCGATGTAACGATGCCGCTTACCGTCGACGATTTCGATTACGACCTCCCCCCGCGCCTGATTGCGCAAGCGCCGCTGCCCGAACGGGGCGCGAGCCGACTGCTGGTCGTGGGCGACGACGGGGCGCTGGCCGACCGGCGCTTCGGCGACCTGCCCGAATATATTCATAGCGGCGATTTGCTCGTCTTCAACGACACCCGCGTGCTGCACGCCCGCCTTTTCGGCGTCAAGGAAAGCGGCGGCGCGGTGGAAGTGCTGCTGGAGCGCCCGCTTGGAGCGCACGAGGCGTTGGCGCAGGTGCGCGCCTCGCGCTCGCCGAAGGCGGGGACGCGGCTGCGGCTGGCCGACGCGTTCGACGTGACGGTGTTGGGGCGCGCGGGCGAATTCTTCCATCTGCGCTTTCCCGAAAACGAGGAGGTGGTCGCGCTCGTCGAGCGCCACGGCAAGCTGCCGCTGCCGCCCTACATCCAGCGCGCCGCGGCGGCGGACGACGAAGGGCGCTACCAGACCGTCTACGCGCGCGAGCCGGGTTCGGTGGCCGCGCCCACCGCCGGGCTGCACTTCGAGCAAGGGATGCTGGAGACGCTGAGCGCGCGCGGCGCGCGGTTGGCGTGGCTGACGTTGAACGTCGGCGCGGGCACTTTTCAGCCGGTGCGCGTGCACGAGCTTGCCGACCACCGTATGCACCGCGAGCGGTACACGATTCCGCCCGCCACGGTGGACGCCGTCGCCGCCACCCATGCGGCGGGCGGGCGCGTCGTCGCCGTCGGCACCACCAGCATGAGGGCGCTGGAAGCAGCGGCGCGGAGCGGCGAACTCAAGGCGGGCGAAGCCGAAACCGACATCTTCATCGTGCCGGGTTTTCGTTTCCGCGTCGTCGACGCCCTCGTCACCAATTTCCACCTGCCGCGTTCGACCCTGCTGATGCTGGTTTCCGCCTTCGCCGGGCGCGAGACGATACGCCGCGCCTACGCCCACGCCATCGCCCGCGAATATCGCTTCTTCAGCTACGGCGACGCCATGTTCCTCACCCGCCACGACGAGGAGAACCCCGACCATGCGCTTTGAACTGCTCGCCACCTCGGAGGCGGCGCGGCGCGGACGCCTCGAACTCGCGCACGGCGCGGTCGACACCCCCGCCTTCATGCCGGTGGGCACCTGCGGCACGGTGAAGGCGATGACGCCGGAGGCGCTCGCCGCCACCGGGGCGCAGATTTGCCTCGGCAACACATTCCACCTCTGGCTGCGCCCCGGCGTCGACATCGTCGCCGCGCACGGCGGGCTGCACGGCTTCATGCGTTGGGACAAGCCCATCCTCACCGATTCCGGCGGTTTTCAGGTCTTTAGCCTTGGCGCGCTGCGCAAAATCAGCGAGGAGGGCGTGCGCTTTGCCAGCCCCATCGACGGCGCGCGCCTGATGCTGACGCCGGAGGAGTCGATGCGCATCCAGAGCGCGCTCGGCTCCGACATCGCGATGATTTTCGACGAATGCACCCCCTGGCCGGCGACGCGCGACGAAGCGGCGGATTCGATGCGGCTGTCGCAACGCTGGGCGCGGCGCTCGCGCGCGGAGTTCGACCGCCTCGGCAACGCCAACGCGCTGTTCGGCATCGTGCAGGGCGGCATGTACGAGGATTTGCGCGACGAATCGCTCGCCGCGCTGGTGGACATCGGCTTCGACGGCTACGCCATCGGCGGCCTGTCGGTGGGCGAGCCGAAAGAGGAAATGGCGCGCGTGCTCGCCCATGTCGCGCCGCGCCTGCCCGTCGACAAACCGCGCTACCTGATGGGCGTCGGTCGCCCGGAGGACATCGTTGCCGGCGTGACGGCGGGCATCGACATGTTCGACTGCGTCATGCCCACCCGCAACGCCCGTAACGGCTGGCTGTTCACCCGCCACGGCGACGTCAAGATCAAGAACGCCGCCCACCGCGCCGACACCCGCCCGCTCGACGAGACCTGCGGCTGCTACACCTGCCGCAACTTCAGCCGCGCCTATCTGCACCACCTGCATCGCACCGGAGAGATTCTCGGCAGCATTCTCAATACCATCCATAATTTACATTATTACCAGTGCTTAATGAATGAAATCCGCGCCGCGATAGAATCCCGCAATTTCCTTGAGTTTATGCAAAAATTCTATGCGGAAAGAAATGGACAATCTGACTTAATCGACTGATGCGACACGGTTTTTTCAATAAAAACGCCTCATCGTCGACTAGCTTTAACCGTCGATTAGTGTTATCACTTCCTGCGAGACTTTAGTGCAATCCCGGGTTCGTCGACAGGCATGTTGCGGTGTTTTTTTGCCCGCAGCGTTCGCATCGTCGCCGCCTTCAAATTGAATCCAAACGGGTTTTCAAGCCGTGACCGATAACGCCCCCCTCTTGCGCCCGATGCATCGTCGGCTGTTCGCCCTGCGCGAACGCATGGCGCGTCGCCTTTCGCTGGCGGCGGGCATGGCGCTCTTGGCCATACCGCTCAGCGCGGCGGCGATCTTTGCTCTCGGTTTGTTCGCCACTTTCCTGTGCTGGAGCTTGCTGGAGCCGCTGTGGCCGATACCGGGGCTGGTATTGATACTGGGCAGCGCGCCGGCGGTGCTGGCGGGGTATGTCGCGGCACGACTGCTGTCGGTGCTGTTCGCCCCCCTGCCCGCGCCCCAAGGCGTGCGGCTGGAGCCGGAAGACGCCCGCGACCTTTTCCGCCTTATCGACGATATGTCCGGAATGCTGGAAGGGGCGCGCATCGACTACGTCTGGATCACCCCCGCCATGAACGCGGCGGTGCTGCAACGTCCGCGCCGCAGATTCTTCGGCCGCATCGAGAACCATCTGCTGCTCGGCCTGCCGCTGGCGCACAGCCTTTCCTGCAAGCAACTGACCGCCGTGCTGGCGCATGAATTCGCCCATCTCAGCGTGCAGCGCAAAGGGTTCGGCAAATACGGCGCGCTGCTGCGGGCGTGGTGGCTGCGAGCGCTCGACAAGATGAGCGACGTTTTCCCGGCGCTCGGCGCGCTCGCCGACCGCGCCCTCAAACGTCTCTACACCAACATGGCGCGACTGGCGCGCATCGAGGAGTTCGAGGCCGATGCGCGCGCGGCGCAAATCGTCGATGCCGACCTGCTCGGCGAAACCCTGATCGAAGTCTCCCTGAAAGAGCATTTTCTCTATCAGGACTATTGGCCGCGCGTGCTGGCGCAGAGCCGGCTGCGCGCCAAGCCGCTCGTGCGCCCGTTCCGCGATTTGAGTCTGGGCATGTCGGCCGGATTTTTCCGCGACGCCGCCGGGGACGGATTGTCCGGCAATCGGGAGCCGCATCCGCTGCATCCGACCCCGCACGAACGTCTGAGCGCCTTGCGTGTCAAACCGCGCATCGCCGTCGAGGCCAGCACGTCGCCTTCGGTGGCGCATCGATACCTGTCCCCGCTTTTGCTGACGCTGGCTTGGGTGTTCGACCGCGCTTGGTGGCAAGACGCGCGCCCCGACTGGCAATTGACCTATCGTGACGCCTGCCGCAAACATAAACGCAACCAATAACCACGTTGGCAATACGGTCAAACATGATAAATTGCCACGCCCGCGCCGACGTGCCGCATTAACCTGTAGACAATAATCGACAATACAAGTCGAACCTTCGTCGTACCCTTGCGGGGCGCGACGGAAACCCAAAAATCAACGATGAACAAAGTTTTACACGATCTGGGCGAGAGCATCGCCGACCGGGTATTCGACCTCTTGCCGGGCAAGCTGCGCGCGCGCGCCTATGGGCAGTCGTTGCGTCTCGACAAACCCTTGCCAAGAGATTTCGTCTTCAAGCTGGCGCAGACGCGGCAGGAACTCGAAGCCTGCTTTCGCCTGCTGCACGACGAATACGTCGCCGTCGGCTACATGAAGCCGGATCCTTCCGGAATGCGGGTGACGCTCTATCACGCCCTGCCGACCACTTCCACCCTGATGTGCCGGCGCGGCAACGAAGTCATCGGCACCGTGTCGCTGATTCGCGAAAATAAACTCGGCTTTCCGATGCAGAACGCCTTCCGGCTCGACGACGTTTTCAGCTTGGGCGGCAACGTCGCCGAAGTGTCTTCACTCGCCATCCGCAAGCCATATCGCACCGGCGACGACCAGATTACGATGGCGCTGTTCAAGTTCCTCTACGAATACGCCGAATACCGCTTCGACACGCGCCATCTGGTCATCGCCGTCCATCCGCATCGCTTCGGGTACTACGAGGATTTGCTCTGCTTTCACCGCCTGAAGGGAAAGCCGGTCGAGCATTACGACTTCGTGAACGGCATGCCCGCCGTCGGCGCGCATCTCGATTTGATCGAGGCGAAGGAAACCTTCTATCAGAAGTACGCCCAACTGCCGCCTGAGAAGAACCTTTTTCACTACTTCACCGCCGCCTCGCTGCCCAACGGCCAGTTCCCGCATCGGCGCTTCAACACCACCACCGACCCGGTGATGACGCCGGAGATGATCGACTATTTCTTCAACAAGAAAACCGGGCTGTTCTCCACCCTGAGCGGACAGCAGGTGCAGGTGCTGCACTCGGTCTACGATTTGCCGGATTTCCGCGCCTGTCTGCCGCTGTTGCCCGCCGACATGCCGCGGCAGTCGAAGCAGCAGCGCGCCCATCGGCGCTTTCCGGTGCGCTGTCCGGCGCGGCTCTACATCAACCGCATCGGCGTGCGCCACACCGTTGCGCTCACCGTCTATGAGTGTTCTGAGCACATTTTCTGCGCCCACGCCGAACATCCGCTATCGGCGGGCATGAACGGCGAAGCCGAAATCGACCTCGGCGAAAACGAGCACTGCACGCTGCCGGTGGAAATCGTGCGGCTTGGCAAGCACAGCAACCGCGTCATCATGCTGCGGCTGTCCAACGACGCCGGCGAACAGGGCCGCATCTGGCGCAAATTCGTGCGCGCCCTCGCCTACGCCCCCACCGCCGCCGATCTCGAAGAAGCGACGCGGTTCGGCGACGCCGAGGTGGTCGACCCGACGCAATTGTAAAAACGCGTCATCGACGTTTCTGGCGCGCATCCTCCAACTGCTCGCACATCCTCGTCGCCCCGTCGAGCAAACGCGGCGTGTGGCGTTGCAGGATGTCCGGCGGAATGAAAAAGAGGTTGCCCGCCTTTGTCGCGGCCAGATTCGGCCAGCGTCGCCATTGGTCGAGCCATTCCGGGCGCGCCGTGTCCATGCCGCTGGCGACGATGGCTTCGGGGTCGGCGGCGAGCACCGCTTCCACGGAAACCGTCGGGGCCAGCGTCGTCAGCGCGGCGAAAACGTTGTCGCCGCCGCACAGTTCCATCACCGCGCCAATCAGGTGGCGGCCATTGACGGTCTGTAGCGGCTGGTGCCAGACCTCGTAGAAGGCGCGCACTTTCGGGCGGGCGGAATAACGGCGGCGCAAATCCTCCAGCCGGGCGCGAAAATCCGCCGCCGCCGCGTTGGCCGTCGCCGCCGTTCCCGCCAGCTTGCCAAGGTTTTCCAGCCCGCGCGCGATGTCCTCCAGCGTCGTCGGCTCGTCGACGTACACCGGCACGCCGAGCGCGCGCAGGCGTTCGATTTGCCCGCCGCGACTGCCGCTTTGCCACGCCACCGCGAGGTCGGGCTTCAAGGCGACGATGGCCTCCAAATCGAGATTGGCGAAGCTGCCGACGCGCGGCAGCGCCCGCGCCGGCGGCGGGTAGTCGCTGTATTCGACCGCGCCGACCAGCTTTTCCCCCGCCCCGGCGGCGTAAAGCTGCTCGGTGAGATGCGGCGCCAGACTGACGATGCGCGCCGCCGGACGCGCCAGCTTCACCGTATGGCCGGTGGTGTCGACGACGGCGATTTCGCCGCGCGCCGGGGCGGCGAGGGCGAGAGCGAGAACGAAGGGGAAAAGGACGACGGCGCGCGACGACATGGCGCGCAATTCTACTGAATCATCCCCGCGCCCACGGTGTTGTTGTTGCTCTCGTCGATGACGATGAACGCGCCGGTGGCGCGATTGTCGGCGTAGGGGTCGGCGAACACCGGCTGCGCCAGCTTGAATTGCACGCGGGCGATGTCGTTCATCGTCAGTTTTTCGGCGGGCAGGCGCTCCAGCGTGTTCACGTCGAGCTTGTGCACGATGGCGGTGAGCTTCGCTTTCACTTCACGGGCGGTGTGGCGAATCAGGTACGTGCGGGCGCGGTCGAGCGGGGTTTCGGAGAACCAGCAGACGATGGCCTCCAACTCCTTCTTCGCGGCGGGCAGGGCGTCGCGGGCGGCAATCATGTCGCCGCGCGAAACGTCGATTTCGTCGCCGAGCAAGAGCGTCACCGATTGCTCGGTCGCCGCTGCGTCGATGTCGACGCCGCCCAGTTGCACGGCCTTCACCGTCGTGCTCAGGCCGGACGGCAGCACGGTCACGGCGTCGCCGGCGCGCACCGCGCCGGATTCGACCCGCCCCATGAAGCCGCGATAGTCGTGCAGCGCCGGGTTGGCGCTGTCCTGCGGACGGCAGACGTATTGCACCGGAAAGCGGAACGGCTCGCCGTGCTCGCTGTGCGCGAGCGGCGCGTTCTCCAGAATCTCCAAGAGCGTCGGGCCTTGATACCAGTCGAGCGCCTCGCCGCGCTCCACCACCATGTCGCCATTGAGCGCCGAGAGCGGGATGAAATGCACGTCCTCGATGCCGCGTCTGGCGGCGAAGGCGAGGTAGTCGTCCATGATTTTCCTGAACACGTCCTGCGAGTAGCCGACCAAATCCATCTTGTTGATGGCGACGATGAGATGCGGAATGCCGACCAGATGGGCGAGTATCGAGTGCCGCCGCGTCTGCGTCAGCACGCCCTTGCGCGCGTCGACGAGAATGACGGCGAGATTGGCGGTGGAGGCCGCCGTCACCATGTTGCGGGTGTACTGCTCGTGTCCCGGCGCGTCGGCGATGATGTATTTGCGCGTGCCGGTGGAGAAATAGCGGTAGGCCACGTCGATGGTGATGCCCTGTTCGCGCTCGGCTTGCAGGCCGTCGGTGAGCAGCGACAGGTCGACGCTCTCCAGCCCGCGTTTCTGCGAAGTCTTGGCGATGGCCGAGAGCGTGTCGGCGAGGATGGTCTTGCTGTCGTAGAGCAATCGGCCGATGAGCGTGCTCTTGCCATCGTCGACGCTGCCGCAGGTCAGAAAGCGCAGCAGGCCGTGGTCTTCGGGGGTGGCGGTCGGGGACATCAGAAATAGCCCTCTTTTTTGCGTTGTTCCATCGAGGCGTCGGAAGTCTGGTCGTCGAGGCGTGTCGCGCCGCGCTCGGTGATGGTGGTGGTCGCCGTCTCCAGCAGGATGTCGTCGACGGTGGCGGCGGCGGATTCCACCGGCGCGGTGCAGGTGATGTCGCCGACGGTGCGAAAGCGCACCTTGAGGTCGACGACCTCCTCGTCCGCTTTCGGCGTGTTGAGGGTTTCGCCGTTGGGGGCGACGACGTTGGCGGGGACGATGGCTCCCTGCCGAATCACCACCGGGCGGGTGTGGGCGAAATATATCGACGGCAGTTGCAGCCCTTCGCGCTGGATATATTGCCAGACGTCGAGTTCCGTCCAGTTGGAAATCGGGAAGGCGCGGATGTTCTCGCCCTTGTGGACGCGGGCGTTGTAGAGGTTCCACAGCTCCGGGCGCTGGTTTTTCGGGTCCCACTGCCCGAATTCGTCGCGGAAACTCATGATGCGTTCCTTGGCGCGCGCCTTTTCCTCGTCGCGGCGCGCGCCGCCGATGCAGCAATCGAAGCCGAATTCCTCGATGGCTTCGAGCAGCGTCACCGATTGATGGCGGTTCCTCGGTTCGTTCGCGTGCTTGAGGACGACGGAGCCGCGCCGCATCGAATCCTCCACCGAACGCACGATGAGCCGCTCGCCGAGTTCGGCGGCGCGTTTGTCGCGGAACTCCACCACCTCGCGGTAGTTGTGGCCGGTGTCGATGTGCATGAGCGGGAAGGGAAAGCGTCCGGGGCGGAAGGCTTTTTCGGCGATGCGCAACATGCAGATTGAATCCTTACCGCCGGAGAACAGCAGCACCGGCGCCGAACACTGTCCGGCGACTTCGCGCATGATGTGGATGGCCTCGGCTTCGAGCCAGTCGAGATGGGGGAGTGGGGCAGGTGATGTTGTCGTCATTGGTGTTTGTGTAATCCGCATTCTTTGCTGTCGGGATTTTCCCACCACCAACGCCCGGCGCGAACGTCCTCGCCGAGGCTGATGGCGCGCGTGCACGGGGCGCAGCCGATGCTGGGGTAGAAACGTTCGTGCAGGGCGTTGTAGGGCAGTTCGCGCAGATGGATGTAGGCCCACACCTCGGCCTCCGACCAATCCGCGAGCGGGTTCAGTTTGACCAGCCCGTTGCCCGCGTCCCATTCGCGCGTCGCCAAGCCGGCGCGGGTCGGCGATTGCGCCGCGCGCAGGCCGGTAATCCACGCCTGTTTGCCCGCCAGCGCCCGCGCCAGCGGTTCGAGCTTGCGCACGCGGCAACAGGCGCGGCGCAGCGGCACGGAATCGCGGAAGGCGTCGATGCCGTGCGCGGCGACGTAGCCTTCCACCGCCGCGGCGTCGGGAAAGTAGAGCTTGAAGCGGGTGCGGTAACGCGCTTCCAGTTCGGCGAGCAGGGCGTAAGTCTCATCGGGCAAGCGCCCGGTGTCGAGCAGGAAGATTTCGATGGGCAGTTGCGCGCCGAGGATGAGTTCGGTGAGCGCCACGTCCTCGGCGCCGAGGCTGTTGGCGAAAGCGAGCGCGTCGCCGAATTCCGCCGCCGCGTCGGCGAGCAGCGTCCGCGCCGCCGCCGCCTTGCCGGCGACGGCGGCGCGCAGCGCGTCGGTGAGTTCGGGATGGATGGCGGGATTGCGCGGGGCGTTCATGGTTGGTCGATTTGGGGCGTCAGGCGTGCAGGGGAGCGCGCTGCACGCGGCGGAACAGCGGACGCGGGTCGTCGACCGCGCCCTGATAGGGTTGCTTGAACAGACCGAGTTGCGACGCGGCCTCGGCGAGTTGCGCGTGCGTGTAGCGTCCGGGGCGAGGCAGCAGGGTATCGAAGCCGCAGCGAAACATAAAGACGAAATAGTCGCGCAGCACGTCGCCCACCGCCCACAACGGGCCGCGATAGCCGTAGCGCCGCCGCAGCAGCGCGGCGCTGGAATACGCCCGCCCGTCGCCCGCCTTGGGAAAATCGAGCGCCAGGAGCGGCACGGCGGCGAGGTCGACCGCTGCGACCAAGGTTTCCACTTCCTCGCAGGCGTCGAGCCACACGCCCACTTCACCGGCGTCGAACCGCCGCTGCAATTCCTCGCGTCGCGCCTGCCACAGCGCCAGCGGCACGATGACCCGCCCGCTCGGCGGCACCGGCAGCGCGGCGACCAGTTCCGGGGGCGCGGCGGCTTCGCCGGTGTTGCGGGCGAGTCCGGCCTTGCCGGTGGCTTTCGGTTTGGGGTCGTTGCTGGCCGGATAGCGCACCAGCGTCCAGTCGGCCTCCTCGATGCGCCCGTCGGGGCGGATGACCTCAGGCATATTTCTTCTCCACGCGCGCCCTGTCGCCGTAAAGGCGGATTTTGAACGGGTCGATGCCGATGCGACGGAAGGTGTCGATGAAACGCTCGCCGGGGCGGCGCTCCTCGACGTAGAGGTCGAGCACCTTGGCGAGCGCGGCGGGAATTTCCTCGGCGGCGAGCGCCCGTCCGACGATTTCGGCCAGTCGCGCGTCGAACCCCTGTTCGCCGCCGAGGGCGATTTGATACCACTCCTGCTCGGAGCCTTCCTTGTCGACGCCAAGGATGCCGATGTGGCCGACGTGGTGATGGCTGCACGAATTGATGCAGCCGGAGATGTTGCAGTCGATTTCGCCCAAGTCGGCGACGCGCTCGATGTCGGCGAATTGCTCCTGCACCGCCAGCGCCAGCGGCACGGAACGCGCATTGGCGAGCGCGCACAAATCGCCGCCGGGGCAGCACACAAGGTCGGTCAATAGCCCGGTGTTGGGCGTCGCCAAATCGAGCGAGTCGAGTTCGCGCCACAAATCGAACAGGTCGACGAGCTTCACGTCCGGCAGCACCAGATTCTGCGTGTGGGTGCTGCGCAGCACGCCGAAGCCGTAACGCTCGGCGAGCGCGGCGATGGCGTCCATCTCGTCGGCGGTCACGTCGCCCGGCCCGACGCCGCGCCGTTTCAGCGACAGCGTGACGGCGCGGTAGCCGCGCTGTTTGTGGCCGTGGACGCAGCGATTGAGCCAGCGCGCGAAATCGGGATGCTCCTCGCCCGCCACCTGCAAACGGGCGAGCGCGGCGTTCTCGCTCGCCACCTTCTCGTAGGGCGGCGGCGCGAAGCCGAGCGAGACGCGCGCCAATTCCTCCTCGGTGAGCGTCGACGGGCCGTCCTTATCGAACGCCCATTCCGCCTCGACCAGTTCGCGCATCCGCGCCGCGCCGAGGCTCTGCACCATGATTTTGATGCGCGATTTATAGGAATTGTCGCGCCGCCCATAACGGTTGTAGACGCGCAGAATCGCCGCGCAATAATTGAGCAGTTGCCGCCAGGGCAGGGCGTCGGCGATGACCACCCCGACGGTCGGCGTGCGCCCCAGACCGCCGCCGACGTAGACGCGCACCTTCACCTCGCCCGCCGCGTCCTTGTAGAACGCCAGCCCGACGTCGTGCACGCGTATCGCGGCGCGGTCGCTTTTCGCGCCGGTGACGGCGAACTTGAACTTGCGCGGCAGATGCGCGAACTCCGGGTGCAACGACGACCACTGGCGCAGAATTTCCGCGAACGGACGCGGGTCGACCTCCTCGTCGGGCGCGATGCCGGCGAAATGGTCGGCGGTGATGGCGCGCACGCAACTGCCGGAAGTCTGAATCGCGTGCAGCCGCACCTTGGCCAGTTCGGCGAGCACGTCGGGGATGTCGGCGATTTTCAGCCAGTTCAACTGGATGTTCTGCCGCGTCGAAAAATGTCCCCAACCCTTGTCGTAGACCCGCGCCACATGGGCGATGGCGCGCAACTGCGCGCTGGCGAGCACGCCGTAAGGGATGCCGATGCGCAACAGCGGCGAATGGCGCTCGACGTAGATGCCGTTTTGCAGCCGCAGGGGGCGAAACTCGTCCTCCGACAGCTCGCCGGCGAGATAGCGGCGCGTCTGGTCGCGGAACTGCGCCACGCGGGCGTCGATGAAAGCCTGGTCGTAATCGTCGTACCGATACATGAAAAGCGGATTCCTGAGAGCGTCCGGGTCGTCCGCCCCGGAGTTCGCGGTGCATCGTAAGCGGCATGTTAAGAATGGGAACGAAATTTGAGTTAGTCTTTAAGAAGATTTGATTATTAAGGATTGGAATATGAACCTTCAGCAATTGCGCTACGTGCACGAAGTGGCGCGTCACAATCTGAACGTCTCCGACGCCGCCGAGGCGCTGTTCACCTCGCAGCCCGGCGTTTCCAAGCAAATCCGCCTGCTCGAACAGGAGTTGGGCATCGAGATTTTCGTCCGCCACGGCAAGCGCCTCGCCGCCGTCACCGAACCGGGGCGCGCCGTGCTCGACATCGCCGCCCGCGTTCTGGGCGAAGTCGACAACCTGCAACAGGTGGGCGCGGAATTCTCCGCCGAGGACGCCGGACGGCTGTCCATCGCCACCACCCACACGCAGGCGCGCTACGCCCTGCCGCCGGTCATCCGCGATTTCATGCGCCGCTACCCGCAAGTGCGGCTGGAACTGCATCAGGGCAATCCCAAACAGGTGTGCGAAATGGTGCTCGACGGCAGCGCCGACCTCGCCATCGCCACCGAAGCCATCGCCGAGCACGAAGAACTCGTCACCTTGCCCTGTCGGCAATGGAACCGCTGCATCGTCGCCACCCCGCGCCACCCGATACTGCGCGAGCAGCCCTTGACGCTCGAAGCCATCGCCCGCTACCCCCTCATCACCTACGACGACGCCTTCACAGGCCGCAGCCAAATCAACAAAGCCTTCCTCGGACGCGGACTCAAACCGCGTTTCGTGCTCACCGCCATCGACTCCGACGTCATCAAGACCTACGTCGCCATGGACTTGGGGATAGGCATCCTCGCCCGCATGGCCTACGACCCCGCCACCGACCGCAACCTCGGCATGATGGAAGCCAACCACCTGTTCGAGTCCAGCACCACCCGCATCGGCCTGCGCCGCCGCGCCTGGCTGCGCGGCTACGTCTACGCCTTCATCGAAGGCTTCGCCCCACAACTGAGCCGCAAAATCGTCGAAGCGGCGCTGAGCGGGGGCGGGGAAGATTATTCGCTGTAAAAAGCGCAGCCCGACGCTGACGCCGCGCGCCGCCAGCCGCCGGGCAAGTCGCGCTCACTTCGCGTTGTTGTAGATGTCCCGGTTCGCCTGCTTGGCGTTGATGCAGTTTTCGGTCTTGCTCAGTTTGTCCGGGTTCGCCTTGCATTCGCGCACGACTTCCATGCGCTCGGCGTCGTGCGCCTTGTACCACTCGACGGTCTGGACTTCGCGTTCGCAGGCGGCGAGCGCGAGGGCGGCGAAGGCGGCGGCGATGACGATGGGCTTGTTCATGATGACTCCTTTTCGAGGGTGGTTGAACGACGGAAAACGAACCAGAAAAGCGGTAGGGCGACGAGCGCCGCTTGCGCGCCGAGGCTTTGCGCGCTGGGCGCGATGCCGAGCCAACTGACTTGCGGGAAGCCCGGCAGGTAGATGCTGGCGATCCAGCCCGCCGCTTGCAGTTCGACGATGGCCTGACCGAGAAAGACGACGGCCAGCCCGTAGAGCAGCGCCGAGGTGGCTCCGAAGAAGACGCCGAACGGCAGCCGCAGCGCCGCTTGCCGCATGAGGAAATAGAGCGCCGCCAGCAGCAGCACGGCGAGCGCAAAGCCGGCGCGCATCGCGCCCTCCTCGCCCGGCGAGCCGGCGGCGAGCGCCTCGTAGAACAGCACGGTTTCCGCGCCCTCGCGGTAGACGGCGAGGCAAGCCGCGCCGCCCAGAGCGAGCAGCGAGCCTTTGCCGAGCGCGCTCTCCATCTGGCGCGCAATCCATTCTTCCCAGCGCCGCGCCTCGCGTTTGGCGAACAGCCAGCAACTGACGTAGAACAGCATGGCGCTGGCGGCGAGCATGGTGACGCCCTCGACCACCGCCAGCGGCGCGCCGATGCCGGCGAGCAGGCTGTCGAGCGCCCAGCCGGTGACGAGCGAGAGCGCGACGGCGACGGCGACGCCGACGTGTATCACCCACACCTTGTCCGCCGCCCCGGCGCGACGCAGATACGCCGCGAGCGCGCCGACCACCAGCATCGCTTCGGTTCCCTCGCGCACGAGGATGAGCAGCGCCTTGAGAAAAGCGCCGCTGCCGCCGTCGACGGTCGCGCCGTCGCCGTAAAGCGCCTGCGCCTCGCCGAGCTTGGCGTGCAGTTCGCGCCACGAATTCTCCAAGCGCGCACGCGGCACGCCGCGCATGGCGTCGCCGTTCAATGCGCCGAACAATATTTCGAGTTCGTTCTTCAGCCCCGAATCGCGCACGCCGAGGTCGAGTTCGAGCGCCTCGAAGTGGTCGAAATAAAGCGCGGAAAACGCGCTCGCAGTCGGCAGCGGGTTCGATTCGTCATAAGCGGCGACGGCAGCCTCGCCCTGTTCGAGGATGGAAGCGACGACTTCCGCCCCAGAGGGCGCGGCGCACACCGGCAACGCGAAAAAGAGTCCAAGCGCCAGTAGGCTGGACAAGCGCAGCGCAGTCCGGCGGTCGTAACTTCCGGCCCGCAGGGCCGCATGTTTACGACCGTTGGACTTCGTCCAACCTACGAACGCCATGAAGCGGCGGATGAATCTGGACATATATATCCCTCAACTCTCGGCCAATATCAGGTTGTGCAATTTGCGGGCGTGGGCGGCGATTCTTTGCGGGGCGTCGGGGCGGGCGGCGGCGTAGCGCCAGTCGGTGTAGGCGAGCGCCAGCGCCGCCAGCGCCTCGCGCCACGCCGGACGCGCCGCGCCGACGCGACGGGCGAAAGCGGCGGGGGTCTCCGGCACGGCGGGTTTGAAGCCGCGGCGGGCGAGCAGGCGCACGAGGCGATTCCACGCCCGTTGCGGCGGCGGCAGGTGGCGGGATTCGCGCCACCACAGGAGCGCGCGCATCGCCGCGCTCACCAGCGCGCTGCCGAGCGCGGCGGCGCACAGCAGCCACACCCAGGCGAATTTGCCGCCGAGCGATTTGCCGAGCTTTTCGCCCAATTTGTCGCCCAGACCGGCGAGCAACGCCTGCTGCGTCTGGCCGTCGAGACGGAAAACCCAGCGCGCGAAAAAATCGTCCAGCGCCGGCAGACGCCCGACCGTCAGCAAGGCGTTCGTCGTCGGTACGGGCAGCGGCGTGGGGGAGGCTTCGCGGGCGGCGTTCGTCGTCTTCGGTTTGGCGGCCTGCGCCGGTTTTGGCGCGGCGGCTTGCGCCGGTTTGGGCTGCGGCGCGTTTTGGCGCGCGTCGGCGAAACGCTCCGGCGCTATCAGGTCGACCGGGTCGACGCGCTGCCAGCCGCGCGCCTCGCTCCACACTTCCGCCCACGCATGGGCGTGGCTTTTCTTGACGATGACGTAATCGGTGAGCGCCATCAGCTTGCCGCCGCGATAACCGGCCACCAGCCGCGCCGGCACGCCGGCGGCGCGCATCAGAAAAACGAAAGCGCCGGCGTAGAGGTCGGCGTTGCCGACACGGCTGTCGAACCAGAAACCGTCGAGCGCGTCCGGCCCGTCGCGGAACTCGAATTGGTCGCGCACCTTGTAGCCGTCCCGCGCCAACGCGCCGAGCACGGCGCGCAAGCGTTCGTCGAACGGCTTCGTCGCCAGTTCCGCGCCGAGTGCGCGCAGACGCGGATTGCCGCTCGCCGGCAGCGCGAGGGCGCGACGGCGCACGGCCTCGTCCAGCGTGCCGCCGGCTTCCCACTCCAGCCAGGATTTCAGCCGATAACTGGTTTCCGCCGTCACCGCGCGGTGGGAGAGCACCTGCCAATCGGCGCTGACGAAGGATTCGGCGGCCAGCGACGCCGGCAAATCCAGCCCGTAGAGCCACAGCCGTTCGTGCGGGGTCAGGCGCACCGTGTAGGAGATTTCGTGCGCGTGGCGCGCCAGCGTGGCCGAGAAAGCAGCGGCCTTCGTCCATCCGCGTCGCATCAGCACGCGCCCCTGCCCGGCGTCGTATTCCGGGTCGAGCCGCCATTCGCGCCCGTCGAAGTCGTAATAAACCGGCCCGCGCCAATAAAGCAGACTGGTCGGCGGCACCCAACCGTCGAACTCCGCCACCAGCACCGGCTGCGTTTCGCCGACGCCGGTCTGCGTCTG
>JAISSY010000161.1 GCA_031272995.1 Azoarcus sp. | reverse complement strand
CCGACGAAATGAACCAGATTTCCCAGACCGTCGGCGCCGCCAGCGACGTCATCCTTGAATTGGGCGAAGAATCCAAGCAGATCACCAGCGTGGTGAACGTCATCAAGGAAGTGGCCGATCAAACCAATCTGCTGGCGCTGAACGCGGCCATCGAAGCGGCGCGCGCGGGTGAGCAGGGGCGCGGCTTCGCGGTGGTGGCGGACGAAGTCAGGAAGCTCGCCGAGCGCACGGCGCAATCGACGGTGGATATCAGCGCCATGGTCGACAAGATCCAGAACTCGGCCAAGGGGGCGGTCGACACCATGCAGCAGGTGGTGTCGCAAGTCGAGGAAGGCAAGACGCTGGCGCAGGAAGCGGGCGAGTGCATGGTGTCGATCCAGCAAGGCTCCGAGAAGGTGTCCAACGCCGTCGTCGACATTTCCAACGCGCTGCGCGAACAAAGCCGCGCCAGTCAGGACATCGCCAAGCACGTCGAGAGCGTGGCGCAGATGTCGGACGAGAATCAGGTCGCCGCGCAGGAAACCTTGTCCAACGCCCGTCACGCCGAGGAATTGGCGCAGGGAGCCGGTCAGGCGGTGGCGGTGTTCAAACTCTGAACAACCCTCCTGCCCGCTTTGGCGGGTTTCGCAACGACAGGCGGCTCGATGTCGCCTGTCGTTTTTTGTGTCGCCTCCTTTGGCAAGGCGCTTGCGCTGGCGCCGCTTGCCCCGAACCGGCGCTTCGGGGTATAGAGAGAAACTTTCAGCGCATCGCGCCACCCGGCGCGTGGAGAACAACAACATGGCCGCCGCGCCGATTCCCGAAACTTTCACCCCTGCCGCCTTGCCGGCGGAACGCCTGCGCGCTTATTGCGACCTGACGCATTTCGATTTCGACACCACCGCGACGCTGGAGGATCACCCCGGCGACCTCGGTCAGGAACGCGCCATGGAGGCGCTGCGCTTCGGGCTGGCGATCGGGCAGGACGACTACCACGTCTTCGTGCTCGGCGAAGCCGGTTGCGGCAAGCACGCCACCACCTTCCGTTTGCTGCGCGAGCGCGCCGCGTCCATGCCGGTGCCGCCGGATTTGTGTTATCTGCATAACTTCGACGAACCGCTGCATCCGCGCCTGCTGACGCTGCCCGCCGGGCGCGGCGCGACATTCCGCGCCGACATGCAGGCGTTCGTGCGCGAACTGAAACCGGCCATCGAAGCGGCGCTCGACAGCGCCCCCTACAGCGAGCGCATCGAAGCCTTGCAGGACGCCCACAAGGCGCGCGAGGACGCGGCCTTGCGCGAAGTGGGCGAGCAGTGCGCCGCCGACGGACTGGTGCTGCTGCAAACCACCGACGGCTTCGTGTTCGCGCCCAGAAAGGACGGCGGCGAGCGCCCGGAGGCGCTGAACTCGGAGGAATTCGAGGCGCTGCCGCAAGCCGAGCGCGACAAAATCGAAGCCGCCGTCGACGCGTGGAGCGACAAGCTCGCCGCCTTGCTCGACGAATTCCCCGGTTGGCGCGCCGCGTTGCGCGAAGCCTTGACGAAGGCGGCGCGCGAGGCGATCACCCCGGCGCTCGCCCTACTGCTGCGCGAACCGCGTGCCCGCTACGCCGACTTGCCGGAAGTCTCCGGCTTCTTCGCCGCGGTGGAAAAGGACGTGCTCGACACCGCGGTGTCCGGCGTCGCCGCCGACGACGAGGAGGAGGACGGCGACGGCGAGGACACGGCGCGCTATCCGCGCTATCAGGTGAAATTGCTGGTCGACCACTCGCAGGACGCCGGCGCGCCCATCGTCTTCGAGGACAACCCCGGCTACGGCAATCTCATCGGCCGCATCGAACACGTCATGCAGCAGGGCGTGCAGGTGAGCCACTTCAACCTCATCCGCTCCGGCGCGTTACACCGCGCCAACGGCGGCTATCTGGTGGTTGACGCCGAACGCCTGTTCGCGCAGCCCTACGCGTGGGAAGGCTTGAAGCGCACGTTGCGCAGCGGCGAGATTCGCATCGAGCCGCCCGCCGAGGCACAGGGCTGGAGCGGCGCGCTGACGTTGGAGCCGCAGCCGGTGCCGTGCGCGCTCAAGGTGGTGATGATTGGCGATCGCGAGATTTACTACACCCTGATGGAGCACGACCCCGAATTCGCCGAGTTGTTCAAGATCGCCGCCGACTTCGACGACGACCTGCCGCGCACGCGGGAAAACGAGCGCGAATACGCTCGTCTGCTGGCGATGCTGGCGCGCGCCGCCAACCTGCTGCCGCTCGACCGCAGCGCCGTTGGCCGCATGGTGGAGGAGGGCGCGCGCATCGCCGAGGATTCCGAACGCCTGTCACTGCACACGCGCCGCCTCTCCGACCTGATGCGCGAAGCGGATCACTACGCTCGCGCCGACGCCTCCCCCGACGCCATCTCCCGCCGCCACATCGAAACCGCGCTCGCCGCCCGCACGCGCCGCGCCAGCCGCTACCCGACGCTGGTGCGCGAATCCATCCTCGACGGTACCACCCTCATCGCCACCTCCGGCGCGCGCGCCGGGCAAATCAACGGACTCGTGGTGGTCGAACTCGCCGGCGAACGTTTCGGCTACCCGACCCGCATCTCCGCCACCGTCCGCCTCGGCGACGGCGACGTGGTCGACATCGAGCGCGAATCCGACTTGGGCGGCGCCATCCACTCCAAAGGCGTGATGATTCTCTCCGCCTTCCTCGCCGCGCGCTACGCTCGCCATCAGCCGCTGTCGCTCTCCGCCAGCCTCGTGTTCGAGCAGTCCTACGCTCCGGTCGAAGGCGATTCCGCCTCGCTCGCCGAACTATGCGCGCTGCTCTCGGCGCTCACCCGGCTGCCCATCGAACAACGTCTGGCGATTACCGGCTCGGTCAACCAGTTTGGTGAAGTGCAGGTCATCGGCGGCGTGAACGAAAAAATCGAAGGCTTCTTCGACCTCTGCGCCGCCAGAGGACTCGACGGCAGCCACGGCGTCGTCATCCCGGCGGCGAGCGTCCGCCACCTGATGCTGCGCGAAGACGTGGTCGAAGCCGCCCGCGCCGGCCGCTTCCACATCTACCCGGTAAGCACCGTCGACGAAGCGATGACGGTGCTCACCGGCGTCCCCGCCGGCAAGGCCGACGAACGCGGCCTGATGCCGAAAGATTCGATCAACGACAAGGTATCGCGGGCGCTGGCGAACATGACCTACGCCCACCACGCCTACGCCGACGGCGGCGAAGGGCATCGCCGGCACGACCGGCGGAGGTGATCGGAACCTGCGACACATAATCATGTGTAACACAGGTTTACACGCTACATTGCCGCCATAACCATTTCGAAGCGATGTCCCATGTCCCGAACCGTCAATGGATTCCGCCGTCGAAGTCGAGCGCGCCGCAATCAGCGCCGGAAGGCGGTTTTCGCGCCTGCGTTTTCCGTGAGCGCATCCATTTGATCGAGGTTGTCAACGCATATTGCGCTTGAGATCTTCATTCCGTGTCGTATCATATATGATATGAAGTCAGTCGTTCTCGACACCAACATCCTCGTTTCGGCCAGTCGTAGCGCATTGGGCGCTTCGTTTGCCATCATGCAGGCGTTGCGGGCGCGCAGGTTCATCGCTTTGGCGTCCGTTCCTCTCATGTTGGAGTACGAGGCAGTGCTGAAACGACCGGAACATCTGGCGGCGTGCGAAAGAACGCCGGAAATGGTGGATGCCTTGCTCGATACGCTGTGCGAACTGATGCGCCCGGTGGATTTAATCTTTCTCTGGCGGCCTCAGACGCGTGACGCAGGCGATGAGA